>JAJRVG010000006.1 GCA_021545595.1 Zetaproteobacteria bacterium
CCTGATATGTACGACACTGAAAAGTTTGATGAAGAGGCGTCACGCAGACCCAACAAAAGCCAGCTAAAGCGTGAAGCCGGGGCTCTCTTCGAGCTGGGAAAGCGACTGGTAGAACTGGAGAGAAGTACACTTCAAAGCCTGGAGCTTCCCAATGAGCTTGCTTCTGCCATTGGTGCGGCCAAGGAGGTTCGTTCAAACAATGCGCTTAAACGCCAGTTTAAACTGATCGGAAAAATGCTCCGCTCCATTGATACTGAAGAGCTGAAGAAGCTGATTGAAGAGCGTGATCTTCAGCACCGGAAAGGCGTGGGTGAGTTTCATCAAATTGAAAAGTGGCGCGACAGGCTTATCGCTGAAGGCAGCACCGCAGTGAGTGAGTTCCTTGATCGATATCCGGATGTGGATCGTCAAAGACTGAATCAACTGGTTCGTGGCGGTGCAAAAGAGGCAGAACTCGGACAACCACCCAAATCTTCCCGGCAACTCTTCCGATTCCTGCGTGATGTCATCGGCTGAGTTTCAATGAAAAAGCTCCCGAGGGAGCCTTTTCTTCTTAAACCTTTTTCTGGTCAGGAATGTCTGAGTTTTGTCCGATATCAATCAAAACGGGATATCATCATCCACAGGCACATCGCCAAACTCCGGGCTATCTGAAAACGGATCACTGCCCTTCTGTGGCGCATCGCCAGACCCGCCGCTCTTTTGTGAACTACCGCCACCACCTTGTGCATCGCCACGGCCGCCAATCAGATCCAGTTTATCAACAGAAACATCTACTGAGGTGCGCCTGTTACCATCTTTGTCGTCGTACTCACGCACTTTTAGTTCGCCGCTAATGGCCACCTGGGTACCTTTGACCAGATACTTTGGCAAGCCACCTTCCGCACGCTTGCCAAAGAGGGAGCATCGAATCCAGTTGGTGCCTTTATTTTCACCAAAACCATAATCCACAGCCACAGTAAACGAACAAATCGCCATGCCTGCCTGTGTAAATCGTGTTTCGCAATCCCGTCCAAGACGACCCGTAAAACTATAAATATTCATACTCTCTCCTCCACGGCACTTAAATCCTTTCTCGCTACCCTAGCAGTCACATGCATCTTTTACAGATACTTTTTCAAATACTTTCCCGTCCATGATGCCTCACAGGCAGCTACCTCTTCCGGCGTGCCTGCCACCATGACCTCACCACCCCGATCACCACCTTCCGGCCCCATATCAACAATCCAGTCAGCTGTCTTGATTACATCCAGATTATGTTCGATCACCACCACCGTGTTACCACGCTCCACCAGTGCATGCAGTACCTCCAGCAGCTTTCGTACATCTTCAAAATGGAGTCCTGTTGTCGGCTCATCCAGTATGTAGAGCGTATCCCCGGTTGCACGTCTGGCCAGCTCTTTGGCCAACTTTATACGCTGGGCCTCTCCACCTGAAAGTGTTGTTGCCGACTGGCCAAGACGAATATAACCCAGGCCCACCTGTTGAAGTGTGCTCAGCCTGTTTTTCAACGCCGGAATCGCATCAAAGAATCCGGCTCCCTCATCCACCGTCATCTCCAGAACTTCGGCAATGGTTTTACCCTTATAGCGGACATCCAGTGTCTCCCGATTATAACGGGAGCCCTGACACGACTCACAGTGTACGTAGACATCCGGAAGAAAGTGCATCTCCACCCTGATAATACCATCACCCTGGCACGCCTCGCAGCGGCCACCTTTCACATTAAAAGAGAACCGGCCCGGTTTATAACCGCGTGCCCTTGATTCCGGAACAGATGCAAAAAGATCCCGCACCGGCGTGAATACACCGGTATAGGTGGCCGGATTGGAACGCGGCGTGCGCCCGATCGGGCTCTGGTCGATATCAATAATCTTGTCGAACAGCTCTGTACCCGTCAGTGCGGAGTGTGCACCCACACGCTCGGATATCTGCCGTTTGTTTCGCGCCAGTCCACGATAAATGGTGTCAATGGTAAGCGTTGATTTGCCTGAACCGGAGACCCCTGTTACACAGGTAAAACGGGCCTGGGGAAAACTGGCCGTGATATTTTTCAGATTGTGCGCTGTCGCCCCTTTAACACCCACCATCGGGTGCCCAGCCTCGACTGCCCTACGCTCAGGCAACCCTATACTTCTGCGCCCGGAGAGGTAATCGGCAGTCAGAGAGTTTTTTGCTGCAAGAATATTCTTCAGACTCCCCTGTGCAATCACCTCGCCACCGTGCTCACCGGCAAGCGGGCCCATATCAATAATCCAGTCAGCCGTGCGGATGGCATCTTCATCATGCTCAACCACGAGCACCGAATTGCCGAGATCACGCAGGCGCCTCAATGTTGCCAGAAGCCTCTTGTTATCACGCTGATGCAGGCCGATAGATGGTTCATCAAGAATGTAGAGCACGCCCACCAGTGCAGAACCAATCTGTGTAGCCAGCCTGATTCGCTGAGCCTCACCACCGGAGAGGGTTCCTGATGTTCTATCAAGGCTCAGGTAATCAAGCCCCACTTCGATCATGAAGCCGATACGGCCGGATATCTCCTCCAGCACTTTCTCGGCAATCACCTGCTGCTGCTCAGAGAGTGTGAGCGCTTCAACCCACTGCTTTGATTCATGCAGCGGCATCGCCACAATCTCCGGGAGTGACCTCCCATTGATCAGCACATGCCGTGCCGCACGGGTCAGGCGGCTACCATGACAGCTCGGGCAATCAATGGCATTGATGTAACGTGCTAACTCTTCCCTGACATCTTCAGATGTGGTTTCACGGTGCCTGCGTTCAAGGTTGGGAATCACCCCCTCAAAAGGTCGCTCAACTACACGCTCCTGCATGGAGGTGGAGAAGCGGAACTTGATTTTATCCCTGCCCGACCCGTACAGAAGCACCTCTCTGGCTCTCTCAGGAAGCTTCTCAAACGGTGTGCGCATATCAATTTTCAGGTACGTTGCCACCGCCTCAATGGTCTGAAGATACATGAAAGATTCGCGGCCGGACCACACCTCAATTGCACCCTGTTTCAGCGAGAGAGAGGTGTCGGGCACCACGAGCTCAGGATCGAAAACTGTCATAGTTACAATGCCATCACACTTCGGACATGCACCAACAGGTGAATTGAATGAAAAGAGTCTCGGCTCAATTTCAGGATACGAAATGCCACAATCCGGACAGGCAAAACGCTCAGAGTAAGCGGTGGTCTCATCACCCGACAGGGTCATCATCATGCCATCACCAAACCTGAGTGCTGTCTCAACCGAGTCAGCAAGACGGGTGCGAATGCCATCACGGATTGCCAGACGATCAACCACAAGTTCAATGTCATGTTTGATGTTCTTCTCAAGCAGCCCTGCATCTTCAAGCGCCACCACCTCACCATCAATCCGGACACGAACAAAACCATCCTGCCCTGCTTTCTCAAGCTCGCGTCGGAATTCACCTTTTTTGCTGCGTGCAATCGGCGCGAGAATCTGAAGTTTTGTCCCCTCATTCAGAGCCATCAATGCATCAATAATCTGGCTTGCCGGCTGCGATGTGATCGGTTTGTTGCAACCATGGCAATAGGGCTGGCCGATACGGGCAAAGAGAAGACGAAGGTAATCATAAACCTCTGTGATGGTGCCAACCGTTGAACGCGGGTTACGGCTGGTCGTCTTCTGCTCAATGGAGATGGCGGGAGAGAGCCCCTCAATGGCATCAACATCCGGCCTCTCCATGATTCCGAGAAACTGACGGGCATAGGTCGAGAGGGACTCGACATAACGACGCTGCCCTTCGGCATAGAGCGTATCAAAGGCCAGCGAAGACTTGCCCGACCCGGAAACTCCGGTGATCACCACCAGTTGCTCACGGGGAATATCGAGCGAAATGTTCTTCAGGTTGTGAACGCGCGCGCCCTGCACCGAGATCTGTTTCTCTTTCATGCCATCTCCTGAACCTGTCTGGAATTGCCTCAAAAGTGGACAACCGGCGCATGCTACAGATTTAACACAGAGAACACAGAGGGTAAGAATAAAACGAAGACATGGGAGTCAGAACCTCTACACATGAATGGGACTACGTCACAACCTGGCAGGATAGCCAGGTTCATGGCGTACATCCTTGTACGCCACCCTTTCAGGGCGGTCAGCCGTGCAATTGTACTATCCTGTACAATTGTGGACGCACTTTAGGGCGCCCGAAGGGTGTAAGTCCACGGATGGGCTTACATCATATCAATAGGATCAACATCCACCTTACGGCGGACGCCGGCAGGCACAGGAATCTTCTCCAGAAATGGCATCAGCTTCCAGGGGAGTGTTTTCCGGTCTGGATCACGAAGCAGAATCTCAATACGGTAGCGCCCGGCCAACCGCTCAACAGCGCAGGCCATCGGCCCACTGAACACTACGCCTCCCCACCGCTCAAGATGAGTCGCCATCGTATTGGCAGCAGTTTCGGCTTTGGATAACTGTATTGAAGAGAAAACCAATCGAACCCAGCGGGCATAGGGTGGATAGTTCAGCTGCTCTCTTAGCTGGAGCTCCTCATTCAACACTTCGGATGCAGATTCATCACCAATACGCTCAAACCAGGGGGCATCAGGGGAATTGGTCTGAATAATAACCCTGCCCGGATGTTCGCCACGCCCGGCACGGCCCACAACCTGTGTCATCTGCTGCCACCAGCGCTCAGCTGCCCTGAAATCAGGAAGACTTAGTCCCATATCCGCATTCACCACTCCCACCAGTGTCACATTGGGAAAATGATGGCCTTTGACCAGCATCTGTGTGCCGATCAGGCAGTCAATCTCACCACCGGTAAAGCTGTTAAGGGTATGAAGAAGGCGTCGATTGGTTGTGATCGCATCCCGATCAAAACGGGAGAAGCGTAAATCCGGAAGCTTCTCAGCCAGCAGCTCTTCCAGCTTCTCTGTGCCGGCACCCAGAGGGAGCAGTGAATCCTCTCCGCAACTGGTGCAGTGTCTTGGTACCGGCTCAACCCAGCCGCAAGCGTGGCAACGCAGCTGCCTTGCCCGACGGTGAAGGGTCAGATTGAGTGAACACGACTTGCACTTCGGAACATCTCCACAGGCAGTGCACTGCAGTGCCGGAGAGTATCCGCGACGGTTAAGAAACAGAATCGACTGCTGCCCCTGCTCACGCGTCTGCTTCAGTGCAGCCAGCAGTTGACCGGACAACACCTCACCACTATCCCGAAGGTCTATCACCTCAGGCTGCATCGCAGCGTGTGGGCTGATCCGCTCCGGCAGTTCAAGC
>JAJRVG010000058.1 GCA_021545595.1 Zetaproteobacteria bacterium
ATTCCTGATGATGCAGTTGATGCAGTCGGATCACTATTTCTCCTCTGAACTGAAGTGTCACTTCCCCGCCCTGACAGACGCCTTTGAGCTGATTCGTGAAAAGGCCGACAGTGATCTGCCACGCACACTGGCCGATGAAGTGGCCGCAGATCGACATCACCGTGCCGCTACTCTCTTTGCCAATTCAGCCCGGGTAACTCACCGCTCTAAAACTATCACATGGGAAGATCGCCTGGACGCAATATTCCTTCACCCGCGCTGGGGGCTGGTAGGTAGCCTGACCGTGTTTGCCACGATCCTCTTTATGGTGTTTGAAGTAAGTACAGGGCTGGATGCTGTCACTGCTGCGCAACTAACTCAGATGGCAGCACAGTGGGTGCCGGAAACGACAGGTGGTGTAATCGGGCATGCTGTCATAGATGGGCTGATCGGACTGATAGGAATTGTTGTTCCCTACATGCTGCCGCTGGTGCTGATGCTGGTGGCACTGGAAGAGTCGGGCGTTATGCCGCGCATCGCTTTTGTTGTGGATCGGTTTTTTCACTATATCGGCCTACACGGCAAAGTGGCGGTTCCCTTCCTACTGGGGCTGGGCTGCAATGTTCCGGCCATCGCCGCAACAAAGGGCGTGGTTTCAGGACGTGACAGGGTTGTCGCATCCCTGCTGATCACTTTTGTTCCCTGCTCGGCACGCTCTGCCATCATTCTGGCACTCGGCGGCAAGTATCTCGGCGGCATCGGTATCTTTAGCATCTTTATGCTTAATCTGGTGATTATCGCCATCCTTGGAAAACTGCTTACCCGCCGCTATCCCGAAATCAGCCCCGGCCTGATTCAGGAGATTCCGGCCTATGCGATCCCGAAAATAGAGTCAATTCTGCATGCCACATGGCACCGTACACGTGACATCCTGACCATTGTCACGCCTCTACTGGTAGGCGGAAGTATTATTCTGGCACTGCTGCATCACTTCGGCACGGACATCTGGATCAACCAGCTGCTTGCGCCGGTCACGGTCTGGGCACTGGGGCTTCCAGTGGTTCTGGGGGTGCCGATTCTCTTCGGTGTGCTTCGTAAGGAGCTATCACTGTTGATGATCTATCAGGCACTGGGAACATTTGAAGTGGGCAGTATTCTGGACTGGGTGCAGATCAGTACATTCCTGATCTTCCTGATGTTCTACGTGCCGTGTGTGTCCACTTTTGCTGTCATGCTGAAGGTAATTGGCCGGAAAGAGGCGCTCTTCTCCATCGCCCTCTCCATCGGTGTAGCCATGCTCTGTGCCTTCACTGTCCGCATGCTGCTTGAGGGCTCCCGACTGATTTTTTAAACCCAACTGCATAAAATCGAATAATTTAAGCTACAATGGTTCCTTAAAGGAGGGAAAAATATGTACAGATTATTATTACCAGCTTCATTTTTTTGTATGGTGATACTTTTTTCTGGTGAAGCAATTGCACTGGATAAAAAGAGGCATGAACCGGTTACCAGGCACGCTATAGAGATTTATACCAAGCAGTGTAAAGCTGTTCCGAAGCTATCTAAAGATGAAGAGGATAAAATTGTTAAAGCAAATGAAGCAGAAGATCATGGAAACATTGAGCATATCTTCGAGTCAATCAGAAGAGCAAGAAATTGGCACTTTTATGATATCTGCCGCTACAAGGACGCTCCCAAAAACTGCAACCCGCTTGGAGAAGGCTTTATTAATAAATCCCTGCATGCACGATATGACAAACTGATCAGAGAGCTGGCCAAAGCGAAAAAACATAAGAACAGAGAGAAGGCTATCGAACTTTCGGGGAGACTGCTTCACTACATTCAGGACATGGGGGTTCCGGCACATGTTGCACCCATTTATCATGCCAAGCCTGAGCCCGGGCTGGCAACCTTTGTATTCAAGCTGTTCGGTAAAGAAACAATTCCGGATGGATTTGATGCTTATGTAATCAAAAAACCTGAAATGGATGCCTCGGCTTGCAGAGAGCCGCTTGATTTAGGCATGGAACCAAAAGATAAGCTCAATGAAATACTGAATAACTTTGCCATCGAGACACGTCATACATTTTCAGAAAAATCCAGTGGACCATGGAAAAAGTTTTGGAATATCAAGGATAATAACCATCCTGGCAATGAAGATGGCTTTGTTGCATATGGTGAATTGAAGAACGATGGTTTCAATAAAGAGGTATGTAAAAACAAAAAAATTAAGTGTGATAAATTTTATTCAGATAGATATAAAGCCATGGTAAACAGATCAGTAATCACACTCAGGTACATTCTGCAATGGTATGAAAAGTGAATACTGTCACTGTCGACAGCAGCCATTCAACGGGTAATAACAGCGGTACTTTGCAGAAGCCCAAAAAGCTTCCACCCAGCCACAACACTGACAGCATATTGCACTAACTTCAGCTATAACTAGCATAAGAGCATGTCGACAGAGGAAGTGAGGCCATGCCGCCACCTGTAAAAGAACAGCTGAAGCACCTGATGGAGATGGATGTTGCTGAAGTCGCCAGCCTCCCCGCCCTGAAAAGGTACACCTTCGGCATGCTCCGGTTTGCCTGGCGGGTGATCCAGCGTTTTATCGAAGATAAGTGCATTCAGCGCGCATCGGCACTCGGCTATGCGTCCCTGCTGGCCATTGTGCCACTGGTTGTTCTGGGCTTCTCCATATTTACCAGCTTTCAGGCCTTTGATGTCGTAGCAGGCAATGTTCGCAGCACCCTGCTGGAATATCTACTGCCAACCAGCCAGACGGCAGTTGAAGGCTACCTTGATGAGGTTGCCAGCAAGGCGACGGCTCTCTCCATTTTCGGTATTCTCGGCCTGCTGTTTACCGCTACTGCCCTGCTGAACACCATGGAAGAGGCCTTTAATGATATCTGGCGCATCTCAAGAGCGCGCTCATGGCTGTCAAAATTTATTACATTCTGGTCTGTTCTCACCCTCTCCCCCATTCTGATTGGTGCCTCCATTACGATTACATCCTATTTTGTTGCCCTGCCTGTCATCCGGGATGTAGCTGAAGGTGCCTCAATAGTCAGTCAGGTGCCTTTTCTTGCACCGTGGCTGATATCTTCGGTTGCCATGACCGCACTCTATGTTGCTCTTCCCAACACCTCGGTGCCTTACAGGTATGCCATTGTCGGGGGTCTTGCCGCGGGTGCACTGTTCGAGTTGACCAAACTTGCTTTTGCCTTCTATGTCACCGAGCTGGCAAACTATGAAAAACTCTACGGGGCTTTGGGAACACTGCCTCTCTTTCTTATCTGGCTCTACCTTACCTGGGTTGTCGTGCTGATCGGTGCAGAGATTGCCTTCTGCCTGCAGCATCCTGAACAGTCCCGACAGAAGAGCACAATATTTTTCCGGCCGGGCGTCCAGAAATTCTACTCCCATCTGATTCTGCGGCGTGCAGCACAAGCCACACAGTCCGGAGAGAGCCTGCATCTGAAGGATCTCACGCATGAGACCGATGTTCCTGATAATATTCTACAGGAGATGATGGACAGGCTTTGTGA
>JAJRVG010000059.1 GCA_021545595.1 Zetaproteobacteria bacterium
ACTGCCCGGAGGCATGTGGGATCGCTTTATGATGGATTATATGCTCGGCTACAGGTCAAAACCGATCTGGGCTGTATCGGCCGGTGATTACCATGAAGAAGGACAGGCGGGGGAATATCTGGGAAATTTTCCGATGGATGTATGGAGTGATGGAGAAGATTCAGAAGCTGTTATGGCAGCACTCCATGCTGGCCATAATACAAGCTGGTTTATGACTAAAGAGAAGAATCTGAAAATGGCAGCACTCTTTCTTGAAGACCAAAGTGGCAAGCGGCTCCTGCCGGGTGATCAGCAGGTGGTTGAGCGGCAGGTGAAGCTACACGCCTCGGTTTTGGAACGGGCTCCTGAAGGCGAGGGTTCAGCAAGTGGGATTCAATCACTAAAAGGCGACTGGATTGTCGATGGCAGGGTGGTGGCCAATATCGTGTTACCGATTGACAGCACCGTTTTAGTCACACCATTGGAGTTGATGCCCGGTCCGCATGTGGTTCGTCTGCGTATTCCGGGCCAGCAGGGAGTCCGTATGGAGGCCAACCCATTCCTTCTGCGTGTGAAAAAATGATTCGCAAAAAGTATGATTCGGGGCATCCTGCTCCTCACCCTTCGGGCGGGAAGACCGTCCAAATAGGCTATCTTGCCGATTTGTCCTGTCTTTTATCTGGGCACGGCAGGAAAAGTGTGGGTTTCCTGTCGATTACGAATGTTTCTGCACTCGCCCGGCATCCCCGGCGGAGGGGGTAGCTTCGATGCTGGTCACCATTCATCAGCCAAACTATCTGCCATGGGCCGGGTTTTTTCATAAGTGGCTGATTTCAGACGCCTTTATTATTCTTGATACGGTTCAATACCATAAAAATGAGTGGCAGAACCGTAACAGGATCAAGACAGCAAATGGAGCTCAATGGTTAACGGTTCCTGTTTCATACCGCCTGCCTCAGACCATTGAAGAGGTAGGCATAGCAACACCAAACTGGGCCCGCAAACATATTTTTGCCATTGAGCAGGCCTATGCCAGGGCACCCTATCTGGATGCCTACTGGCCCGAGTTACGGGAAGTTTTATCAGAGCCATGGGAGCGGATTTCAGAGCTGAACAGAGCAGTGATCCGGACGCTGGGAGAGATGCTGGGGTGTTGTGCACCCCTCCATCTGGCATCGGAAATGGAGACTGTCTCAACGGATCCGACCGGGCGGCTTATTTCACTCTGCCAGGAGCTGGCCGGGGACGCCTATCTCTCCGGCCGTGAAGGGCGAGGCTATCTGGAAGCAGAAAGGTTTAGTGGAGCAGGAATTGACCTCTGGTTTCAGGAGGTGGAGGCATCGCACTACCCTCAACTGCACGGATCATTCATTTCACACTTGTCGGTCATCGATATGCTGTTTAATCTGGGTCCGGCAACATCGGAGATAATTCTCCAAATGGGAGATAAAAGACAATGAGTACCATACTTGCACTGGCCCCGCACCCGGATGACATCGAAATTGGTTGTGGTGGCACGCTCGCTGTTCATGCAGACCGAGGTGATGATGTGCATCTGTTCGTCGCAACTGAAGGGGATGTTGGTGGCAGTGCTGAGGTTCGAAAGTCGGAACAGCAGCGATCTGCCGGGATTCTGGGTGTTAAACAGATTCACTGGGGAGGCTGTTCAGACACCTCTCTTCCAGAGCAGGCCATGGCACTGATGGCGACACTTGAGCAGGTTATGCAGCAGGTGCAGCCGGATACCGTTTATCTGAATTATCGCGATGATACCCATCAGGATCACCGGGCGCTGGCTCAGATAGCCAACTCGGTAACACGTTATGTTCCCAATGTGCTGGCCTATGAGACACCCTCATCCGTCGGCTTTGATCCGACACTTTTTATGGACATCAATGATACAATGTCGCGTAAGATAGAGGCGCTCAAAGCACATGCGTCTCAGGTAGAGCGAACCCATGTAAAGCTGAATATTGTTGAGATTGCTCTTGCAACAGCTCATTTTCGAGGTGTACAGGGTAAACTCAGCTGTGCGGAAGGGTTCATGCCCGTCCGTATGCGGCTCTGAGTGATGATGCCTGCGCTCTACTTTGTTATTTCTCGCTCATGTGCCGGTAGCACACTTCGCTCAAAATGCCTTGTATAGCACAAACATTATCACCCAGCGGGGCTGTAATAGTTTTCTGCTTTGAAGGAAGGGCTGAATGATCCCTCACTCCCGTCCTGCTTTTGGACCATCCTTCAGAGATAAAGTAGTTCAGGTGACCAAGTCCGGCCATGTGGCCATGGGTGATGAAGCGCTCGCTCTGGAGCAGAATATTGCCCGACGGGTTCAAAAAGAGCGTGCCGTTGCGGTCGATTCCGGAACCAGTGCAATCACACTGGCACTGAGGGCACTGTCCCGAAAAGAGAGCGGCAGCAGGGTCGGTATACCTGCCTACACCTGCAGTTCGGTTCTCTATGCTGTGTTAGCGGCAGAATGTGAGCCTGTCTGTATGGATTGCGGGGAGGACCTCCGTCTGATTCCGGAGCAGGCTATGAAACAGGCTGCTTCACTTGATACGGTTATTATTGTGCATCCGTTCGGTATGGTTGAGCCGATGGCCGTTGAAGCCTGGCCATGCCCGGTGATTGAAGATATTGCCCAGGCAGCCGGGGCAGAGCTGAACGGGAGGCCTGTCGGCAGCTTTGGCGATGTTACTGTTACCTCGTTTTATGCCACCAAGCCATGGGGTGGAGTCTATGGCGGCATGGTCGCGTCGGATGATCATGCATTTTGTGAAGTGATTAAAGCCATGAGAGATCCTGACGGAGCTGTTCAGCTTCAGGATTATGCAGGGCACCATCAGCTTTCCGACCTGCATGCAGGCATGGCAAACGTGCGTTTGGAATCAGCTGGTAATGAGCAGAGTGCCCGTGAGGCTCTGGCCCATGTGATGGATGGCTGGTTTGATACTGGAGAAGTTGCTCCGGTAGCGGGGATACATCAGGGGAACCGGTATCGTTATCTTATCCGGACGGCGGGAGAAGCTGAATCTTTCATCAATAGACTCATGCACCACGGTGTAACTGCTGCGCGTACGGTCACAACGCCGATCAGCAGACTGCTTGGTGTGGATGTTCCGGGGGCGGAAAAAGCCTGGCTGGATGTGGTTTCACTACCGATGCTGGCCGATATCAGTGAGTCTGAGCTTGAGCAGTTAAGAGAGGCGGTGGAATCGTGTATCAGCTGATGGATAGAACTGCCCTTCGTATTGCTGCGCTCCTGCTGGGAGCGCTTCTTAGTTTTCCGTGGGAGCTGTCCGGGCTGTTGACTCAGGGCTCTAAACTTGCTGTTGCAGCCATGTTACTTACCTACGGACTGATGCCGATGGTGATTCATTTTGCGTGGAAGGCAGGGGCGCTGGATCTGCCGGATGCCCGGCGGGTGCATGCTCAGCCAACACCACGGATTGGTGGGTTGGCGATTCTCC
>JAJRVG010000060.1 GCA_021545595.1 Zetaproteobacteria bacterium
CCGAGTGGCATTCGGACTGGAAATGGAACCGTATCAAAGACCATATCGCCCCGCTTGAGGGTCGTACTGTTCTTGATATCGGCTGTGGTTCCGGCTATCACATCTGGCGCATGCTGGGTGCAGGTGCCGATCTTGTTATCGGTATTGATCCTACCCCCCTTTTCTCGCTGCACTTTGCCACAGTGAAGCGTTATCAGCCCAATGCGAACGCTTTCATTCTCCCCATCGGCATTGATGATATGCCGACCGGCATGGCATGTTTCGATTCCATCTTCTCAATGGGCATCCTCTATCACCGCCGCTCACCACTGGGTCACCTGACTCAGCTAAAAAAGCTGCTTCGCCCCGGAGGTGAGCTGATTCTGGAGACACTGGTTATTGAGGGGGATAGCGAGAGTTATCTGATACCTGACGGGCGCTATGCCAAGATGCGCAATGTCTGGTCTGTACCATCTGTAAAAACGGTTGAAATATGGCTGAAGCGGAGAGGCTTCACAAACATCCGCTGTGTGGATGTGAATGTGACAACGATTGAAGAGCAACGCTCAACCGAATGGATGGAGTTTGAGTCACTGCCCGATTTTCTTGACCCTGATGATCACAGCAAAACAGTCGAGGGCTATCCGGCACCCCGCCGTGCCACCATAATCGCAACCGCCTAACCGGAATCACAGCCGCACATCGGTGCAGGTGAACACGGAGCCGACCCGCAAGGCGTATCAGGTCTGCCGCTACCCACGGCGTGGGCGGAGATCAGCTTTTTCAGATCTTCACCGGAGCACTCCGGACAGGTTGCAACATCACCGCTTCGCAGCAGCGTTTCAAACCGGCTGTCACACTGCCTGCACTGAAACTCATAAATCGGCATCACTCACTCCTTATCTCCTTCGAACTCATCCTCAAGCAGTTCTCCCGAGACATCCAGAACAATCTTGCCGCTCATACCACCAGCCTCGATCAACTGGTGTGCTCTGACGGCATCTTCAAGAGGCAACACTTCCGAAACAAAAACAGAGAGCCGGTTCTCTTCAAAAAACTGGGCACACTGCTCCAGAATATCAGCCTGATGCTCAGCCGCCTGCCTGAGATCATAAACCATAGGTGAGAGCATCAGCTCCTGGCTTACCCGCACATTCTTCAGCCGCAGACCTTTCCAGTCGGCATCATCCGGCACCTGCAGAATCGTTACCAGATCACTGTAGTGCGCCATGGCAGGAACAAGCTGGTTAAAGGCGTCGCCACCCACAGTGTCAAAGGCCACATTGACCCCGACCCCATCTGTCCATGCCAGAAGCGCTTCAGCCACATTCTTTTTTTTGTAATTGATCGCCAGATCTGCACCCAGTTCACGGACCAATGCTGCTTTCTCCTTTGAGCTGACCGTGGTCGCCACGTCACACTCGGCAATCTTTGCCAACTGAATCGCAACATGGCCAACGCCACCGGCTCCGGCATGAATAAAAACCTTCTGGCCGGAACCGATCCGTGCGCGGTCAAACAGCGCCTCCCATGCGGTAATCAACACCAGTGGAGCCGCCGCAGCTTTATCAAAGCCGAGAGCAACCGGCTTCATGGCGACATAGGTTTCATCGACCACTGCATACTCCGCATAATTGCCAAGCGAGCTGTTGCCGCTCTTCTGCCCCAGTCCGCCACAACAGTAATAGACCTGATCACCTTTCTGAAAGCGGTTCACTTCGCTGCCTGTAGATTCAACAATACCGGCACCGTCGCAGCCGAGGATGGCAGGCAGCCCATCGGGAAAGTAGAGACCGCCCTGACGCAGTTTGGTATCAATCGGATTAACACCTGCCGCCATCAGGCGAACCAGGATTTGATTCGGTTCGCTGATTTCAGGCCTGTCAACCTCCTGCAGCTTAAGAATCTCAGGCGTTCCGGGCTCACTCATCACCATTGCACGCATAACCACTCCTTTAAAAAAATGCTTTCGAAAACAGGGATTGAAAACTTAATCATTTTCATCCGGTTTGAACACTTCTGTAACTGGCAGTCACCCAAAGTTTCACCTAGAGTACCGGTATGAGGACGGTTTCCAGTGAGCGATAGTACAACAATCAGAAAACCTGCCAGCAAACATATCGCAGCCGTGGACATGGGAACCAACTCATTCCATATGATTATTGCCGAAACAACTGCGCAGGGTGCTTTTCGGGTTGTTGACCGCATGAAACACTGGGTTCGCCTTGGCGACGGCGTTGATAGCCGTGGCCGCCTTGATAAGGCTGCCATCACCCGCATGATAGAGAGCCTTACCTTCTTCAAGCAACTGGCTGAAAGTTATGATGCCCGCCTTTACTGCATTGCTACATCGGCCATGCGTGATGCCCCCAACCGCAATGCCATCTCCCGGCAAATCCGCAAAGAACTCAATCTTGTTGTCGAGGTGGTTAACGGAGATGAGGAGGCACGCCTCGTCTTTCAAGGTGTTCGCTCCGAAGGGTATATCAGTGACGACCCATCATTTATTATCGATATCGGCGGAGGCAGTACAGAGGTGATTGTTGGCAATCGTAAGGGGCTGATTGTTGCCGAGAGTCTTGATATGGGTGCCCGCCGCTACTCCAGGCAATTCTTCTCGAACGGAATCTACAACACCAGCAAACTTCGCCGCTGCAGCCACGCTGCAGCCAGTAAAATTCAGTCTGTAGCATCAGAATACAGAGCATATAAAATTGGCTCCGTTTATGGAACCTCCGGCACGATCCGTACACTCTCAGAGCTGACCGCTCTCTTCTGTGGCCGTGAAGATGCCACCCATCTGACACTGAAGGATCTGAAGTCGATGCGTCCCGGATTGATCAAGACAACCGAACAGGAGTGTCTCCCTGACACCATTGAAGCTGAACGGAAAGATACGCTGATTGCCGGTGCCATCATTCTTGAAGAGGTGATGAGCGCACTGAAGATTAAATCGTTACGTGTCTGTCCAAGCGCACTGCGTGAGGGAATTGTCTTTGATAGAATGGAGACTTCAGGGCGTCTCCCATCACACCCGATCAAGGCATCTGCCAGCGCTATAGTCAAGCGATTCGGACTGGATCGGGAACAGATCAGGCGTGTGACAAAAACAGCAGAGAAGATTTTTACTACCTATGCGGATCAACTGAACCTGAATAATGAGGCCCATCGCCTGCTAATGGCTGCATGCCAGCTTCATGAAATCGGCCTTACCATCAGCCACAAGAAAATTCATCTCCATGGTGGCTATATTATTGCCAATGCCAACATGACAGGGATTACCCAGCGCCAACAGCAGATACTTGCTGCAACCGTCCGTTTCCATCGCAAGGCAAGCCCGTCTGCCAAACATGTTGACCTGAAAAATATGCGTGAAAAAGATATCAAAACCAGTATGGCACTGGCAGCCATACTGCG
>JAJRVG010000061.1 GCA_021545595.1 Zetaproteobacteria bacterium
GATCTCTGCGGCGGCAGTAAATTTACCATCCTTTCACAATATGACCGACGTGGCCTTCCCCTGGCCACAGGCCTCTGCGAAGGGTGTGGTCTGGTCTCACACCTCCCCGTCCCAAGTGAAGAGGAAGTTGCAGCCTATTACGCTCAGGATTACCGCAAAGATTATCATGGTGAAAGCGCACCATCACCTCGCCGCATTATGCGGGCATGGAACAATGGCAGGCGCATCCTGAATCAGC
Source organism: Zetaproteobacteria bacterium (assembly GCA_021545595.1). Classification (GTDB taxonomy): domain Bacteria; phylum Pseudomonadota; class Zetaproteobacteria; order Mariprofundales; family Mariprofundaceae; genus WSZY01. Next base: position 239 of record JAJRVG010000061.1, read on the forward strand.
TCGCACCTCATATTCCGGCGCAGACAGATATTTTTGAAGTCGGTGCGGGTATCGGCTGTACCGTAAAAAACTTTGAAGTCGCCGGTCACCATGCCTCAGGCATCGAACCTAACGAAGGCTTCAATGCCTATACGCGCGGCATACTTCACGCCAATATCGAAAACACCAATCTGTATGATCTTGAAGCAAGCGGTGATAAAAATGTTATTCTGCTGATTCATGTGATTGAGCACTTCTCATCACCCACACGGGCGCTGACCCAAATGCGGGGAGTGCTGAAAGAGAGTGGTCTGCTCTATATCGAGTGCCCCAATATCGCAGCCCCCTTTGCCACCTTTGGGCGGCTCTTCCACTTTGCACATATCTACAACTTTACCCCGAACACCCTGATCGCCATGGCGGCCAAGAGCGGCTTTGAGGTGGTTAAGAAATTTACCGATACGGCAGATCCGGATATTCAGATCCTTTTCCGAAAAACAGATATTCCGGTCGGTTTCAGAGCAGACCCGGCCGAGGTTGAAAGAATCAGCAGTGCCATTCATCGCTACAACTGGCTAAGCTACAATCTGCGCCCGAACTATCTGGCACGCCGCATCTGTAAGCTCAGCAGTTATGCCAATGAGTATGTGAAAGCAGGCAGGTTTGTAAAGTCACTGGAGAAGAGGTTTAACCCATGATTATCGTTATCGGTGACATTATTGTAGATGAATTTGTGATGGGTGACGTCTCCCGTATCTCACCCGAGGCCCCCGTTCCGGTGGTCAATGTTGAATCGGTAGAGCGCAGGCTTGGCGGCTCAGCCAACGTTATCCGAAATCTGCATGCACTGGGTGAACCCTCTGCCATGTTCGGTATTGTCGGTGATGATGAGCCGGGGAACTGGGTACACAGCCAGCTTGCTTTGCTCAACTCTGACGATAGTGGTGTACTGACCAAAAAGAACAATCGCCCCACCGCAATCAAGACCCGCGTCATTGCCCGCAATCAGCAGGTGGTTCGCTATGATCGTGAGTGGACCGACCCGGCCAGACCGGAAACACAGAACGAGCTGGAAAGACGTATGCTTGAGAAGCTGGAGAATGCCAGCGCTGTCATTCTCTCTGACTATGGCAAGGGAGTGCTGACACCGGATTTCCTGAAGCAACTTATCTCCCACCTTGATGGCAAGATCATTGCAGTGGATCCAAAACCGGAACACACCGATGCCTACACCAATGCTACACTGATCACCCCCAACATCTTTGAAGCGGCTGCAATGGCCGGTATGGAGGCGATCAATGAAGACGATCATGTGGAAGCCATTGCACGCAAGCTGCATGGAAAACTGAATCTCAAGCAGACCCTGATCACCCGCTCCGAGCATGGCATGACGCTGTTTGATGGAGAGAGGTGCCACCATATCCCGACCGCAGCACGTGATGTTTATGACGTAACCGGTGCGGGTGACACGGTGATCGCCCTGTTCACCACCTGCCTGGCACGTGGTGATGATGCGTTGAAGGCGGCACAAACTGCTAACCTCGCAGCAGGCGTCGTTGTAGGAAAAGTCGGCACTGCCACCGCAACATGGGAAGAGATTGAGAGTCACTAAAACTGCTACGACTTTGCTGCTGCTCCAAATGAGGAGAGGCAAGGCAGGAGGAGTGAAGTTTGGTGTGAATCCAAATGAACGACGAGTAACGCTGCATGCGCTCATATGGGGTGCAGCATGAAAATAGCTGTGGGTATTCCCGCTCGATATGAGTCAACGCGCTTTCCTGGAAAACCTCTGGCTGAGCTGGCAGGAAAACCGATGATCGCGCATGTAATCGAACGTGCCAAAGAAGCCAATGTCGGTAATGTCTATGTGGCCACCGATGATAATCGTATTGCAGCCGCAGCCCGTGAGCATGGTGCTGAAGTCTGCATGACGCGTGCAGATCACAACAGTGGCTCCGAACGCCTTGCTGAGGCGATGAGAACGATTGATTGTGATGTGGTGATCAATGTCCAGGGTGATGAACCACTGATTGATCCGGAGGCAATCAGGGCGGTGGTTGAGCCTTTCCGCCATGATCACAGCCTCTCCATGGCAACGCTGGCCCACCCGATTCAGAACGATGAGGACTTTAACGATCCGCATGTGGTGAAGGTGGTCTGTGATGCGAAGGGGCACGCACTCTATTTCAGCCGTGCACCGATCCCCTACCCCAGAAGTGGAGGTCGCAACTCCCTTCAACATGTGGGGCTCTATGCCTATCGAAAAGAGTTTCTACTGATCTATCCGGAACTGACGCCTTGCGAAAGCGAGCAAGCCGAGCAACTCGAACAGCTGCGCGTGCTGCATCATGGTTACTCAATTGCAGTGAAGATCGGTGATTTCAACTCTGTCGGTGTCGATACACCCGAAGATCTCGCCCGTGCCGAGAAAATAATCTCAGCCTCTTAGCCTCAAAATATTATTCCTGTGAAACGTATCTTTCTTTGCACCATACTTATGTTTCCTGCTTTAGCTCACACCAACGAATGGATAACCATACCTACCGGTAATTTTTTAATGGGCAGCACGCAGGCTCAGGTTGAGCAAGGATACCGTATCAGTGCCCAGGGTTATGGTCATGATGGTGTACGTAAAGCTGGATGGTTTGATAACGAAAAACCACAACGAGAACTAAACCTCGATGCATACAATATTCAGAAAACAGCTGTTACCAATGCCGAGTATGCCAAATTTGTAAATGCAACAGGACACCCGGCACCGTTTATAACTGAAAAAGTATGGGCTGGTTATGGTCTTGTACACCCGTACAGCCGGGTGAAACAGTATCTGTGGATCAATGGAAAACCACCGAAGAATAAAGAAAAGCATCCTGTCGTACTTGTATCTTATAACGATGCTAAAGCTTACGCCGAATGGCTTTCTAAAAAACTTAACCGCAAAGTACGGTTACCAAACGAGCCACAATGGGAAAAAGCTATGCGTGGTACAGATGGTCGACTGTATCCATGGGGAAATAACTATGACCCCGGTCGGTTAAACAATGCTGATCGGGGGCCTTTTGCTACCATAACTGCTGGCTCTCTTACCTCTGGCTCAAGTCCATATGGAGTACTCGATGGTGCAGGCCAGGTCTTTGAATGGACATCCACGCCATGGGGGACTCAGAAAATGACAGTGAAAGGTGGCAGCTGGGATGACCATGGCGGTGTGTGCCGCTCTGCTGCACATCACGGACGACC
>JAJRVG010000062.1 GCA_021545595.1 Zetaproteobacteria bacterium
ACATGGTTCCTCTGATTCGCGGCACGCCACGCAAGCGCAGTTGCTGGCAGAGAGGGCAGCAGAAGAGCTTGACGCTACTATCGAGTTGCGGTTTTTAAGTAGTGAAAAGATGCCTGATGAGGCTCGTGTTCTTCCACTTCTGCTCGGTGAAGGCTGGCATGCGCGGAATGATATTGTCCGTTTGGCGGCAGCATCGGACTGTGCCATGCTGCCCTCACTGTCGGATCGGGCCAGCTCTGTTGCCGGCATGGCTACAGACTTGGCCACAGATGCTTTCTCCGGCGAGGTCAATGCCATCTTTGCCCTCTATCATTTTCGTGGCTTTGAAACGGTGAGTAGTGAATTGAAAAGTTTGGAAAGCCATTTTTCGTGCATGGCACTGGCTGCCATCTATTCATCTCCAGATGTTGGGGATCTGCTGGCAGTGTGGCAAAATGAAGGGGTGAAAAATATAGTGGTACAGCCGATGGCACTGTTTGAAGGCCGGACGATGGAGAAGCTACGTCGCACGGTTACTGAATCAGGGGTTGATGCACAAGTTGGGAAAACGCTCTCTGCACATGCAGGTTTTCCTGCTTTTATTGCCGATTGTTTTCGGGAATCGGCATGAAACTTGATGCACCACTGAAAGCTGGCGAGGTCGCACTGGTGGGCGCAGGGCCGGGTGATGCAAGCCTGCTGACGATTGCAGCTGTAACACTGATTGCTGATTGTGATGTGATTGTGTTTGATGCGCTGGTCTCCGATTCGGTGATGGCCATGGCGGATTCGAAGGCTGAGAAAATTCCGGCGGGCAAGCGTGGTGGCAGGCCATCGGCCAATCAGGATGATATCTGTGAAATGTTGATCCGGTTGGCACAGTGCGGAAAACGCGTGGTTCGTTTGAAGGGCGGTGACCCATTTGTTTTTGGACGGGGAGGTGAAGAGATGCGCATGCTCTCTGAGGCGGGTGTGATGTTTCGTGTGATTCCCGGTATCACTTCCGGTGTGGCTGCACCCGCCATGGCAGGCATCCCGGTAACAGACCGGTTGGTGAACGGCTCTCTGGCCTTTCTGACTGGGCATGAGGCGACTGAAAATAGCCGTATGGACTGGGAAGCACTGGTTAAGGCCTTCCCCGTGCTGGTTTTTTATATGGGGGCAAAAAACCTTCCAGAGATTGCTAAAAAACTGCTGGGGGCAGGTCTTGATTCTTCAACACCGGTTGCTGCTATTTTTTCGGCAACCCTGGCAGATGAGGCATACAGTGAGGGGAGGCTGGCTGAAGCTGCAAACGGACAGATGGAAGTAAAATCACCTTCAATTATTATTGTCGGTGATATTGTCTCTGAGCGTGTGAAATGGAGGGATAAAAAATGAGCAAACCTGCAGTAGAGCGTTACTATTATCATGCCATATTGTGCTGTGGTAAACAGTGTGAACCGGAAGGAGATCGATCCCTTTTTCACTATTTGAAACAGCGTATTGCTGAAGAGGGTCTGGAGAGTGGGGAGAATGTAGTGCGCGCCAACCGTGCCGGTTGTTTAGGGGTCTGCGAGCAGGGGCCGATTATGGTGGTGTATCCTGATGGTGTCTGGTACTACAATCTGAACAGGGAAAATATTGATCAAATTATTGAAGAGCATTTCAGGCAGGGGAAAATAGTTGAGTCACTGGCCTTTCATGTTGCAGGGGGGTAACTCTTTTTTACCATATACATGGTTTCATAGTGTTTCAGCCCCATTGGCGAGCATGGCGTAGATAGGGTAAATAACCGGTTCTCCCAATAGCAGATCAATGAACGGCGAAGCGGCCAGCAGGGTATAAATTCCAATGGTGTAGCACCTGTCAGAGAGTGTTGATAGCGGTGCTCCGTATTTCGATGTCAGCAACATCTCTCCCACCCACTGCCCTGGGAGCGGAAGCAGGTGCATACAGGCCATGCAGAGATTGTAGAACATAAACAGTTTCGTCCACCAGTGGTGCAGTGGGGGCAGGCCGGTTGGAGGCGGATGGTTCAGGCTCCAGCTATAGAGAAGGAACCCGGCAGCAGAGAGGAGAACATGTCCCAGAAAGCGGTAGAGGGCGGCTCTGGCTCCGGGAAGCAGGGGTTGGGGGATGGCAAAGATGACCCCGCGCGTGAACAGAATGGAGGTAATCCAGGGTAGCCATGTGCCAGGCCAGCTTATGGCATAGAAGGGGTGCGGTGGTGAGTGGTGCAGTAGTCTGGCCTCGATTATGGTGACGCAGGTGAGCGAAATGATAACAGGCAGGCCATAAAGTATGATCTGCCGGATAACGATCTCCAGCCATACGCCTATATCCATTATTGGCTCATCAGCTTCAGGGTCAGATCCGGCCCGATGAAACGGTGTTGAAGATTCAGATAGATTGTACCATCTCTACTACTCTCTACACCGGTGATCTCTGCACCGCTATGTGATGCGATTTTTCGCAGCTTGTTACCATCGTAGGCCCAGAGGTTTGAAGGTGAGTGGTCATCTGTGATCCATAGCCAGCCACGGCTACTGTCCCATTCAAGGTTGTCCGGATGGTGAATTTCAGGGCTCTCCAGATAGACAGAGATTTGCGGGGAGACTCCCCGGCCATCAAGTATCCATATGCGCCCCTGGTACTCTTTTGAGCCAGTCTCTGCAAGCAGAATACGCCCGTCGGGCAGTGTCTCCATATCCTCAATACGTTTGAAGAGGCGTCCGTGCAGTACCTCCGCCTTGAATCGCGCATCAATGGGTGTGTTGATGTGTAGCCAGCCTTTTGTCTTATGCAGAACCTCCAGCTTTCCCGATGTCAGTGACATGCGATAGAGACACCCCTCAATCCACTCATCGGCCAGGTAGAGGAACTCACCATTTTTCGAGAAAGCCAGCCCCTCATGTGAGAATCGGCCGGCATTCAACACAGGAGTGATATCAGTGTGGCTGCTAATGAGCTGGTCACGGTCGAGGCGCTGTCCCGGAGGCAGAGTTTCCGGAGAGAATATCCGGATAACCAGTCCATCCTCACTCTCTTCTCCCAGCCAGAGATCTCCCCTGCTATCCATTTTAAGTCCATCAGCCCGGGCCAGTCCGTAGATCAGGATATCTCTGCTCTTTCTCTCCAGATGAATACGGGCAAGTGATGGCGAGAGCATGTTGGCGGTGGTTTCACAACTGACAAAGAGCTGCTTTTCATCTCCGGAGAGGAGCAGCATGTCGGGCAGCGCGTCATCCCACTCCATGATCGGCTCGGCCCTCCATCCGGGAGCAGTGGTGAGGCCAATCTCATCAGTGCATGAGGCCAGCAGCGGTGCCAGAGCCAGGAGTGTGAATAGTCTGAGTCGTCCTGTCATGTGATGATCATTATCGAACAGATAAGATGCTGCAAGCAGCAGTGACACTACAGGGTGTGGCGCTATGCTTGCACTTATGGTTACGATTGCATCACTGCACTCCATTCGGCTCTTTTATGCGGCCTATTTTGCGGCGATGGGACTTATTCTTCCCTTCTTTCCGGTCTATCTGGCTGAACGGGGACTGGATGTGGTGATGATCGGCGTGATGACAGGTC
>JAJRVG010000063.1 GCA_021545595.1 Zetaproteobacteria bacterium
GCATACGCATCATCATCCATCAATGCCGTGATCTGACGCGTGAACAGGGTCGTTTCAAATATTACCACGGATGAATGTACGCCATTGGCGTATAGTTGTAAATAGTATCATTGGAAAATCCCCTCGTTCCCCCGAACAACAAAACAACCTTAGGCGCATTCGCACCAAGTGGCAATTTACTGTTTTGAAATCACAATCAGTGATTTCAGGTTGTTATGCAGCTTTGCTGATTTCGTTCAGATCAATGGTGGGTGGAATGATCCGGTCAAACACTACCTTGGGAACCAGAGCCGTTCTTCCCCTTGTACGCTCACCCTCTTCCAGTTTCACCAGACCGAATGTAGCGAGCATCTTCAACCGTTTGGTCAGGTTACCCTGATCTTCATGAATCGATGCAGCCAGATCGCTGACAGACTTCGGCTTCTGAGCACGGATGGCAGCAAGAAGATTCATATTCTTTTCGCTCATCAGCTTTCCAAACTCATCCACACTGCGAACCCAGATTTTAGGATCATGAGCAGAGGGCTTCACCCGACCTGCTGCAATATCGAGCATGTGGGCATGAATCTGTTCATCACTTGCAACGCCAATTCTGATCGATTTCATGGCATACTCCTTAAATAGCGATCCACTCTTTTGTAAAAATCTGCAATCAGAATTTCACTGGTGGTGAACCGATATGGCTTACCCTTCGTTGGGGGATGCTCATGATCGTAACCATGAGAATTATCAAACCCCAGTATCCGGTTTCCATACTTGTCGCACAGTACAACGGCGTAGGAGACCCTGCCGTGCTCCACCTCTGCGCGAAAAGTACAGGCAAGCCCCTTCCCTTCCGGGCCGACATAATGGGAATACCCATTCATGTCGAGCAGATAACTGTAAGCGCTACCTGACATAATATGTAATTATCAACATGTTTATGGAAAAATCAAGTTCTAGCCATTGTTTTAAACTGTAATCAACCATATTGCCCCCTATCCCTTCGATCTGAGTATAGACCCGTATGCAGATCAGGATCAAATCACAATTTGTGATTTCAAATTGGCAAACTCAAGTCAGACTGGCATGACTCCGTCTGAAATGTATGTAGATAATCAGGCTTATAATGGCAGCAACAGTCAGGAGAGAGGGCCTCTCCCCCGGAAATTTCAGACAGGCATTGTAAAGAGCCATGTCACGCCAAAAAGAAGGGCTCTGAATCGGTTGAATGGTTTTCCTCAGATTCCACTTCATATATGACAATAGGAAATGACTCTCCGCAGCTGGTGCAGCGTACCTTCTTGCGCAGTGCAGCCTCCTGAAACTTGTGATTCGATGGGTAACGTTTTCGACAATGGTTGCACTCAATAAATTTCATCACCCCTTCCTCCATGCTCCGGAACTTTGATCGCTATTTTGCCACGCATAAGCAGCCGGAATTTAATCACCCCTCCAGATTTTTATATATAGCATAAATATGCTATGTCATGGGGCTCACCCACCACGAAAAAAGCAGCCGAATGGCTGCCTTTTCTTAAACTAATCGAACCTGCCCTCATTGACCAACCCCATTAATCTCTATCAGATACTACCCGGCAAAACAGAGCTGCTCGGCACCTTTTAGCAAGGTCTGGAAATCAGTGCCTCCAACCCGGATGAGATCAACATGATCGCCAGCTTCGAAGTAGATATCAGGCTCATCACAAAGATGAATATCCAGGACGACCTCCAGCTTGAATGCCTCCCCGATCGGAGGGATCGCACCGACATCACAGTCCGAGAAAAGCTGTGAAATCTCCTCTTCATCTACCAGATCAAAATTTCGGTTAAGCATTTCATTAAGCCCATCAATATCAATATGCAGTGGAGAAGGAAGCACTGCCAGCAGATACCCAAGCCCGTCATAAAGAAGCACACCCTTGGCAAGCCGCTGGCCGGAAACATGAGCAGCTTCTGCAGTTTTCTGGCTCGATGTGGAGAAAGGGTGCTCAACTGTTTCGTAGGCAATGCCCGAATGGTCGAGATAACGTTTGAGTGTGTTTGAAATAGCCATAACAGCCCTCCCTGATCGAATGATGTGATCCATCAAATCCTTTCAAGCCTGTAGTAATTATAGCAGAAACCTGGAAACATCGACCGGGATTAAAAGTAGCCAATCGGGCTAAGCGCCACCACCCTCTTTCTGTTGCTGTCGAAGCAGCTCGGCTCTGCGCTCCCTCACCTCCCTTGCCCGGGCTTCCTCAAAAATTCCGGTGGCACGTTCAAGGCTGATCGCCTCTCTTCTAACAAGCTCACAAAGCCCCAAACGCAGAGCAAACAGTCCGGCAATCAGATCATCATCGGGTGAATCACTAAACATTCTGGACCATGTGGTATTTGTTTCAGAATCAAGGCAGTAGTTGGGCGAATCCGCTGCCATACTCACCAGTGGAGCAACAGACAGGCAAACTGCCAGAATAACAACTCTCATACACGTTCCTTAGCCCTTATCACGGTTAATTTACAACAATCCAGTGTGCAGAGACGCACCCTGTCGCGAACCGATCGGGTCTGGCCCGCTGCTGTTCCGGATCATTATTAAAATATACTGAAATATCTTTGTGTAACAACGAATCTATTCAACTGAGGGTCACTTTGGAGATGGATAGCGATGGCTGCCACGATGTCATTCCCGTACTCGGCAACTGCTCCATGCGTTGCTCTCGACAATTGCTCCTGCATTATTCTACCTCCTGCGTCTGACCCACAGGGACGTGGGAAATGCGGAAGATTGTATGGAACAATCTCCACCATGCAGTCGGAGTCCGGTATGACGTAGTGTTATGACTACATCCTGGTTTGAACCGGGTAGCTGTTCAAATGATGGAAATTACGGGAGTGGTCAGTCAACAGTCTGCCAAAGAGTAGGCAAACTGCGCCTGAAA
>JAJRVG010000064.1 GCA_021545595.1 Zetaproteobacteria bacterium
CCTGTGATCAGGGCAGAACAACTTACACGACGATTCGGCGATACACTGGCACTGGATGGAATTGATGTGCATATCTGTGAGCATGCCACTACGGTGATTATGGGGGGTTCAGGTTCAGGCAAGACAACGCTGCTTCGGCTGTTGGCCGCGTTGGAGACACCGACATCCGGTGCGATCTGGTTTAATAGCGATGACCTTGCGCATGTCAGCCGTAAACGCCTGTATGAGCTCAGGGCACGCATGGGGATGGTGTTTCAGTATTCCGCGCTGCTAAATTCTCTGAATGTTTATGATAACGTGGCATTTCCACTGCATGAGCATACAAAGCTGGATGAGCCGGTGATCCGTACGATTGTATCGATGAAACTTGAGCAGGTGGGGCTGAGAGGCTTTGAGCAGCTGATGCCATCCGAGCTCTCCGGCGGAATGGCCAAGCGTGTTGCCTTTGCCCGAGCTCTGGCAATGGACCCTGAAATAGTCTTTTTTGATGAGCCAACCTCCGGGCTGGACCCGATCTCCGCAGGTGTGGTTACCACACTGATTCGTGATTTGACTCAGAAAACCAAAATGACTTCGGTTGTTGTGACCCACGATGTGCATGCAGGCCTGTCCATTGCAGACCATGTGGTGCTGCTCTGGCAGGGCAGGATCATTGCGGAGGGAACTCCGGACGAGATTCGCCAGAGTACAGATGAGCGGGTAAGCCAGTTTATTGAGGGCAGGCCTGATGGTCCGATCCCTTTCTCCAGCAGTAAGATACCCTATATCGATGACCTTCTGGGCGGAGCCGGGGAGCAATTCGGATGAGCGATCAGTTGGCAGTAGCACATAACGGGTTTGAACGGCTGCTGGGAAGGCTTGGCCGCAAGACGCTTGGAGCAGTTTCATGGCTGGGTGATATGGCATCGGTTACGGGCTCATCGCTGGCACTTATTTTTGCACCACCGTGGCAGGGGAAACATTTTGTACTTCAACTTTATGCATTGGGTGTTGGCTCATTTGTCATCATTGCCATTACCGGCGCATTTACCGGCATGGTACTTTCACTCCAGGGTTATTACACGCTAGCCAAATTTGGATCAGAGTCTCTGTTGGGCTCGGCGGTAGCGCTCTCTATTATTCGTGAGCTAGGTCCGGTTTTAGGCGCTCTGATGCTGGTCGGGCGTGCCGGATCGAGCATTACGGCCGAGATTGGCATCATGCGAGTAACCGAGCAGATGGATGCATTGCAGATGATGGCTGTGAATCCTCAGGCGCGGATTATTCTACCCAGGATTGTGGCGACAACGATTGCTCTGCCTCTGCTGGTCTCTATGTTTGATATTATCGGATTGGCAGCAGGCTATGTGGTAGGTGTCGAGATGCTGGGTGTGAATGCAGGCGCATTTACCGGCGAGATGATCGCCAAGGTATTGCCTGAAGATCTGTATGCGGGCTGGACTAAAGCCCTGGCATTCGGTGCGCTGGTGGGGTCTGTTTGTACCTACATCGGTTATCGGGCAGAACCGACCACAGAGGGTGTGGCCAGGGCAACAACACAGGCTGTTGTAACCGGTTCGGTCGGTATTTTGATGCTGGACTATATTTTGACTTCATTCTTCCTGTAGAGAAGAGATTGAGAGAGTAATTATGAATGAATATAAGAAAATTGAGATGATTGTCGGAGCATTTGTCCTAGCTGGTATCATCAGTATCAGCTGGATGGCTGTTAAGCTTGGGCAGATCGGTGGCATAGGGGCTTCCGGTTATATGCTGGAAGCGGTGTTTACAGATGCCGGCGGCATGCGTTCAGGAAGTGATGTGATGATGGCCGGTGTCGTAATCGGCCGGGTAGATGATGTGGCTGTTAACGATGACTCCGAAGCCAGGCTGACTTTACTAATTGATGATGGGATTCCTGTGACTGCGGATGCAATCGCCTCGGTTCGTACCAAAGGTATTATTGGTGAGCGCTATATTCGTATCACGCAGGGTGGCGATGATGAGATATTGCAGGCCGGTGATGAGATTGAGGAGACCGAGCCAGCCATCAATATTGAAGACCTGGTCAGTAAGTATATTTTTTCCTCCGGGGAAGAATAAATTACACCCTTACAGGGGATCAAAAATCAATAGCTTCCTGTTTCGACAGCAGTGATAGATGAAAGTTAAACGGAGTTGATGATGAACGTAGCATTTCCAATGAAGGCGTTGATTGTAGCGTTGCTAACGGTGGTTGCTGTTTCAAATGCATGGGCTGAGGCGAATGGTCCGAAAGCGATCGTTGAAGAGACATTAAATAGCATTATTCAAGTTTTGGAAGCGCGTGAATACAGAACAAAGCTTACGGAAGAGGATAGAGAAAAGATTCGTGATGTGGTGACCGGGCGTTTTGATTACAGGGAAATGTCAAAACGAAGTCTCGGCAAGGCCTGGAAAGGGACCTCTGAAAGTGAGAGGGAACACTTTACAGAGCTGTTCCGAAAACTTCTGGAACGCTCTTATGGTAATCGATTGGCAACTTTCCATGGCCAAAAGGTGATCTGTGATACAGCCCAGTTCAGAAGAGATAAGGCTCGCGTGAAAACAAGAGTCATTGACGCGGACAAAGAGACACCTGTGGAATATCGCCTGCACCAGACACCTACAGGATGGCAGGTATATGATATCAGAATTGAGGGTGTTAGCCTGGTCAGTAATTTCCGTAAGGACTTCCATGAAGGGATCAAGAGTAAAGGCAGTTTTGAAGGCCTTGTCCAGGCACTGGAGGAGAAGGTGAAAAAATTAGAGGAGAAGGACAACGTCTGATCACGGGGTCAAACTGGACGCTGTTGTTTGGAAAAATATCGCGCTGGCTGTAGGCCGGCGCGTCCTTTTTGTACTGTTAACAGTGGTGACACTGGCCGTGATGGCTGGCTGGCTGTTTGCACCAGATTTAAAGCAAGTGCGTCCAGAGATCGAAGCATTTCTTAAACAGGAACTGGAGCTTAAAGAGCTCAAGCTGGGAGCACTGTCATGGTACTGGGCCGGGAGCCTGGGGATAAAGGCCGATGCCAGTTCTTTTACCAACCGCGATGCCTCGGTTGTTGTTCGTGATAGTAGAATCACAGTCCACATATCAACGATGGAGCTCCTGTCGGGGCACTTTATACCATCGGGGATACGCCTTAGTGGTGGTGTAATTGATGTGGCTGTCGATGCAGACAGCCATTCAGGTCACCGGGGTATGCCGGCACTGGTGACTTTGGAAGATACGGAACTTAATTGGCATTATAGTGAATATTCCGGGCGGCTGAACCATTTCACACTGCTGCTTGATGTGGAAGAGCAGTCACTGCACGTAAGGGTTCCCGGCGCCCGTATGAGCATCCAGATGGGAGATCAAAGGCTTCCGCAACAGGTTGAGATCAGCTTCTCCAATCTGAATTGGATGCCGGGAATCTGGAGAGAGAAGGTTAGCGGCTCTGTGGCAGGAGAGGTTTCATTTAAACAGACCCGTGCAAAGCATTGGAACCTCAATTTTGCGTTAACTTCCAATGAAGCATCCCCCGTTAAATTTTCGATCCTTGATACCAGGTGGGGATTTGATTCACTTAGGGGAAAATCAGTGTTGGAAAGTGGATCAGGAGAGGAGCTGTTTAAGCAGTGGCTGTTCGAACCCCTTGAATTGCGATCAGGAGAGAGTCTGATCCGTACCAAAGCTGAGTGGAAAGCTGGAAAATTCATACTTTCAGCCACCTCTCCGCATGTTGATATGCCCTTGATCTGGAATGGCCTGAGGCCCCTGGATGATAACAGGGCATGGTATGCGTGGCTGGCCAGTATGCAGGGTGGGGTTGCTTCTGATGCAAGGGCTGAGCTGTCATTTTTATGGGCAGCTCCGTGGAAAGCAAAGCCATCTGGAAGTGAGTGGGATTCACTTCAGTATCACGTCACTGCTCATGTTGAAGATGCGGATATATCCCTTGGCCTTGATCAGGATGCGGTTATTCATACAGAGGCTGATGTTGAACTTGATCAGACCGGGCTTAAAGCCATTATAGTCTCAACGGAATTGCCACACGCAATAGGTATGGCAAAGGGTGGCCTGAACATCTCGTGGGATTCGCTTCTGATCGAAGTTGCCGGAACAGCTAAAGCTGATGCCGGCAGGCTTCATGCATGGCTGGATGCTGATGAGGCGGCTCAGATCAGTTGGTTGGCTGCCGCCGCTGCCACTGAGTTTTCTATTAAATGGATGCCGAAAGAAGCGCTCCCACGAAGTGCAATTCTACATTTGAGGCCTTTGACACCATGGTCTCTGGAAGTCAAAGATATTCCTGTTGTGGTTCCCTCGGGAGAGGTGGTGTGGCAACTCGGTGAAGGCATCCGCTTTAATGAACTGTTGTGGGTAACACCGCATTTGAGTGGAAAGGCTGACATGGTTGCTAAAAGGGGGCGCTCAGGAGCATGGAAGGTTGTGTCGATGGAGGCTCGTGCAGAGGGAGCCCTCTCCCGACTGGCAGGTCATTTTCATCTGCCCATTGAGTCTGCGGCTGGCACGCTTCACACCTCTCTGAAGTTTGATGGACGCTGGCATGGAGATGTCGACCTGAAGCAGGCTTCCTGGTTAAATCTTCTGGGGACAGAGAAGGTGGTGGGGGATTCATTAAATATTACTTATCAGGGCAGGAGTGTTGAGAAACGGGGTGTACCAGTTTTTCTTATGGAGAAGATACTCTGTCGTGATCAGCTTCTACGTCTTCGTGGTGATGGAGTGCTCTCAGCTTCCGGACTCCGGCTGAATTTGAAGCGGCTGGAGAGCAGATCATTTTCTGGCGGACTGGCAATTTTTGCACCCTTTGGCCCCGACCCGTGGGAGCTGGATGTCAATGCCGATTACCTGAATCGGAATGCACTGCCGACTACACTTCCCCGTAGTGCGGAGTTACGTCAGAAACCGTGGGCACTTCGGGCTGAATTGAAAGAATTTTTATGGGATGATGCACGTATTAAAGGGGTGACAATTCGCCTGGCATCTGCGTTGAACAGCACAGGTGTGCTTAAGGCAAAAATGTTGCAGAGCGGCGATTTAACATTAAATAATGTTGCCGCTGTCTTCTCAATGCCGGGAGAAGGGAAGATAGATCTAAGGTCTTTTGAGGCAGGATTAGACGATCTTCGGTTAAAACTTTCGGCAACACTTACTCCTGGAACTCAGGCAGGCATGCTCTGGAGAGGCTTTGCCAAACTTGAAGGTAATTTTGGAGAGATGATGAAGCGGGCAGAGCTATCAAGCCTGTTTGAAAATGGTGATATGCATGCTCTTTTTTCCGGTCAGGGGGAGCTTTTGCGTGAGCAGCCCTGGTGGCAGGGGTTGGATGGTCGATTACGATTAAGGGTCGATAATGGACGTATTATGACAGGGGGGACGCTGACGAAGTTTCTTGCTGCCACCAATATTGCTGATCTTCCGGCACTTTTTGTGGGTGACCGGGAGGATCTGACCAAGCCCGGGCTTGGATATGAACGGCTTCAACTGGAGGCGGTTTTGCATGGTAAACATGCTGAAATCCACCAACTGGCCATACGCTCCTCGGCGATGGATGTTGCCGGGCAAGGCAGTATGGATGTGGAGCAGGCAGATATCGATTTGATGTTTGTTGTACGGCCGCTTCAGAATCTTGATGCGCTGCTCTCCAAAATGCCTCTGATCAGGGACATGCTTGGCGGGGCGGCACACA
>JAJRVG010000065.1 GCA_021545595.1 Zetaproteobacteria bacterium
TCAGATGGCAGAGCCTCTGCACCATCTTATCAACACGCTCACCTACCAGTGGCGTTTCATCAATATGGCTTGGCCGCACCTCTACGGCAAAGCCTGCAGCCTGCAATAGCTACAGTCTTCGGGGTGATTTTGATGCCAGAACAACTTCCATGCTGCGATATTAGTAGCTATCCACTAAAATCACAGGCTTTTTCATGTCACAAAAGAGGGCATACTTGCGACTGTTAACACGAATTAGTAATTGGAGGCTGTGATGTCTGATATATTGTCTACAGAAGAACTGGCCCGATTTGATCGCCATATTATTCTGCCGCAGGTTGGCCTTGCAGGGCAGGAGAGGCTTAAACAGGCCAGGGTTTTATGTGTGGGAACCG
This sequence comes from Zetaproteobacteria bacterium, assembly GCA_021545595.1. GTDB lineage: Bacteria > Pseudomonadota > Zetaproteobacteria > Mariprofundales > Mariprofundaceae > WSZY01. The sequence goes on from JAJRVG010000065.1 coordinate 375, forward strand.
GTGGGCTGGGTAGTCCGATCTCACTCTACCTCTCTGCCGCAGGCGTAGGCACCATCGGCCTGGTCGATTTCGATGTCGTTGATGACTCAAACCTGCAACGGCAGATTGCCCACTCCACTGCTGATATCGGGCGTCCCAAAGTGGAATCAGCCAGAGACAGACTCATCGGCATCAACCCGTTTCTTAATGTTCAGACACATGGCGAAGGTATCACCCGGGACAATGTCCGGGATATTATAAGCCAGTATGATCTGGTGCTTGATGGCACCGACAATTTTCCAACCCGCTATCTGGTGAATGATGCCTGCGTACTGGAAGGCAAACCGCTGATCTACGCCTCAATTTTTCAGTTCGAAGGGCAGGCAACCGTCTTCAATTATGCCGAGGGACCGTGCTATCGCTGCCTCTACCCGGAGCCGCCACCACCGGGGCTGGTTCCCTCATGCGCCGAGGGTGGTGTGTTGGGTGTGTTGCCCGGTGTCATTGGCGTGATTCAGGCAACCGAAGCAGTAAAAATTATTCTTGGTCAGGGGGACACACTTTCAGGCCGCCTGCTGCTTTATGACGCGATGGATATGAAATTCCGCGAGGTGAAGCTGCGTCGTGACCCATCATGCCCTGCATGCGGTGACAATCCGAGCATCGGTGATGTTGAGGCATATGAACAGTTCTGTGGTCTGCCACCAAGCGAAACGGCTGATCAGGAGGAGATTTTGGGAGAGGATGACATCACACCCATCCAGTTCAAGGAGATGCTTGATGACAGCCCTGATCTCTACATTCTGGATGTTCGTGAGCCACATGAGATCGCTATCTGCCGGATTGAAGGGTCGTGGGAAATCCCGTTGGGTTCACTTCCACTGCGCTATGCCGAGATCCCCAGAGACAAGCCGGTTATTGTTTATTGTAAAATGGGTGGTCGCTCGGCACAGGCGGTCGAATTCCTTCAGGGCAAAGGCTATAGCAATCTGAAAAACCTGGCAGGCGGTATTCTTCGCTGGATTGATGATGTCGATACATCGCTGAACAAATACTGATAGAGGCAGGCGTGAGATGAACTTTAACAATGCAGAAATAAAGAAAAAAGCCAACATCTATGATGGTGGCAAAGTCACCAGCCGAACTATCACTACCGCAGAGGGAGAAAATAAAACACTGGGTATCATGCAGCCGGGCGTCTACCACTTTGGTACGGAGCTGGCAGAGGATATGGAAATCCTTGGCGGCACCTGTCGTGTTCTCCTGGAAGGGGCAAGTCAGTGGCAAAACTTCAAGGCCGGTGAGAACTTCCATGTTGCAGGTAACAGCTCATTTGATATCGAAGTCATCGAGCTGCTCGACTACATCTGTCATTTCAGGCCCTGAGTGACTCAAACACTATCGTTCAAATGGCTTGGGGTGCAGCCCTATGAACCGCTGTGGCAACGGCTACAGGCAGAGGCAGCGGCTGTTGCATCCGGGCAGAGATCTGAAATCATCTGGGCGTGTGAACATGACCCTGTTTACACCACAGGCCGTCGTAGTGTGGACAACCGGGAACAACCAACCCTGCCTGCGCCTCTTATCCATACAGACCGGGGGGGGGAGACAACCTTCCACGGCCCCGGTCAGCTGATGTTCTATCCACTCATCCACCTGAAGCAGCGGCACATTTCACCAAGAGCATATGTCCATCTTCTGGAGCAATCCTGTATTAACCTGTTGGCTGAGTGGAAACTCTCTGCCGGACGGCGCTGCTCCCTGCCGGGTGTCTGGATGGATGCGGGTAAAATTTCTGCCATTGGCCTCCGTATCAGGGAAGGTGTGGCATACCACGGTATGGCTCTGAACGTGACTGTTGAACCTCACTGGTTTGCAGCCATTAATCCCTGTGGCACCGGTCTGAAGAGTGTAAATCTGCAGGATTATACTAAAAATATACCTCGAATGCCCCAGCTCTCTGAGCGATGGCATCACCATTTCTCTACCCTTCTGTCCCTGAATTGATTGAACTTTCAGCGCCAGACGTTAAGGTTCGCCACTTTTCTGAAAATGGGGTATACTCCATTAATATACTTCATGCTGTGGAGGCATGCGATGGCACTGACAAAAAAACAACTGGGTGACTTTGAAAAGCAGCTGGCCAAGTGGCGCGCTGAACTCGAGATGGGTCAGACTAAAAATATGCATGCTATGCATGAGCAGGAACAGAATGCGTTCCCTGATCCGACTGATCAGGCCAGTATGGAGACCGATCGCAACTTTGATCTCCGTATCAAAGATCGTGAGCGCAAACTGATCAAAAAAATTGATCAGGCAATCAACCGAATCAAAGAGGGTGAATTTGGCGTTTGTGATGCGTGTGGCGGCGACATCAGTATAAAACGCTTGCAGGCACGCCCTGTTACTACACTTTGCATCGATTGCAAAACAGAGCAGGAGCAGGAAGAGCGCACCCGGATCGACTGATCATCTCAATAACCGGATTAAGTTGTGAAACCTGAAGGCGGTTATCGATAAACGATACCGCCAGTATTTTCCAATCCATAAATGAGTCTGAAAGTTAAGCGCATGGTTTGTATGTCATGCTGCTTTGTTGTTCTGTCCAAAGATTGTTTTGAACAAGATTTTACGAGCATTTCGTAAATGCCTCCATGCGTCAAGATCAGA
>JAJRVG010000007.1 GCA_021545595.1 Zetaproteobacteria bacterium
GCGCCCATATCCTCTTCGGGGGTTGAGCTGATCTGATGAATAGCAAGGTCGGCACCCATATACTCATCCTCTTCGGAGAGGCGAATGCCCATAGTAGCTTTGATGACTCCGTAAACCAGAAACCCGCCGGTGATAGCAATGCCGACACCGGTCAGTGTCCCAATCAGTTGTGACATGAAGACGATTTTATCATCACCGACAGCACCGGCACCACCTAGCGCAGTAGAGCCGAAGATACCCGCTGCAATGCCACCCCAGAGGCCAGCACCACCATGCAGGGGAACCACGCCCAATACATCGTCCAGTTTCAACCTGTTCTGGATGAACTGGAAGCCATAAACAAAGCCAATACCGGCGATAATGCCGATAATAAGGGCACCAACAGGGTGAACAATGTCGGAGCCTGCACAGATCGCTACAAGGCCTGCCAGTGCACCATTGTGAACAAAGCCCGGGTCATTTCGACCTGCAACAAGTGCCGCCAGCAGACCGCCAACCATGGCAAGCAGTGAGTTGATGGCTACAAGGCCGGATGCGCCTTCAGCACTGCCTGCACTCATAACGTTAAACCCGAACCAGCCGACACAGAGAACCCATGATCCCAGTGCGAGGAAGGGGATGTTGGATGGCAGGATGGCATTAACGCGGCCATCTCGTGTATAACGGCCCCTGCGTGCGCCCAGCATAAAGACTGCGCCCAGCGCCATGAAGCCACCCATGGCATGAACAACAACAGAGCCGGCAAAATCATGGAATGGCCCGCCAAAAGTGTCAGTGAGCCATGCCTGAAAGCCGAAGTTTCCAGCCCAGATCATCCCCTCGTAAAACGGGTAGATGAGCGCAACAATCAGGACAGTGGCCAGCACATTGGGCCAGAAGCGAATACGCTCGGTGACACCGCCTGAAATAATGGCCGGAATGGCGGCTGCAAAAGTGAGAAGGAAGAAGAAGTGGACCATCTCATAGCCGTTGGCAGCACCTCCGAGAATGTTCAGTTCGGAGACCGGTACGAAAAAGTTAATACCGTAAGCCACGCTGAATCCGACAAAGAAGTAGGCAACAGTTGAAAAACCGAAATCGGTAATAACACGAACCAGTGCGTTTACCTGATTCTTCTTCCGGACAGTGCCGACCTCAAGAAAGGCAAAGCCTGCATGCATTGCCAGAACCATGGCTGCTCCCATGGTTAGAAAGAAAACATCAACACCTGAAGTATTCATTTAACTTATCCTTGTAACTTATTGATATCATTAAGATAATGCATCTTCATTTTCTTCACCTGTACGAATACGAATAACACGTTCGATGGTAGATACGAAGATTTTTCCATCACCGATTTTGCCGGTATTGGCAGCTGTGCAAATAGCCTCTACAGCTGCATCCACCCGGTTTGCAGAGACAACAATCGATAGTTCAGTCTTGGGGATGAAATCGACATTGTACTCAGCACCACGGTAAAGTTCGGTGTGGCCTTTCTGGCGGCCATGGCCGCGCACCTCGGCAACTGTCATGCCGCTGATATCAAGATCAAGTAGTGCATCTTTTACGTCGTCGAGTTTGAATGGTTTAATAATTGCAGTTATTTTTTTCACAGTGTTTCTCCCTCGTATTTGATGTGGGAGCTAGGCTGAAGCTTTGCTGCCGTTTCATCAATGGGTATTTGCGCTTTTCCCAGTATTTAATTCTCAACCTGCTTGAAATCATGCCGTAGCAGGCTTTTTCCTCGCTGTTACATAAAGAGCCATGCCTGTAAACAACATGCCGCCAACGATATTACCCAGGATGACCGGAATCTCATTCCATAGCCACCAGTCTGCTACCGTGACATTGGCTCCCAGCATGATACCAGCCGGAATCACGAACATATTTACAATGGCATGTTCATAACCCAGGGCAAAGAAGGTCATGATCGGTAGCCACATAGCTGCAATCTTGCCAATAGTTGTTGTTGAGGTTAACGCCATGACTGCACCCAGCGTTACCATCCAGTTACAGAGGACAGCACTGGTAAAGACAGAAACTATTCCGGCCAACCCAAGATTGGCATAAGCAATGGTTTTATGTTCGGCAATTGCCATAATTTTTTTTGTCGCAGCAATGGTTGTGGGATCAACATGTCCCATTTTTGTCATAACGATGTAGTACAATAAGGCGTAAAAAATGCCACCAATCAGATTGCCGATCAACACCCATGTCCAGTTAAATATCAATTTTCTAAGGCTGGTTCTTCCATCCATGACCGCAATAGGCATCAGGGCGAAGTTGCCTGTTGCCAGTTCCAGCCCCAACAGAATGATCATGACAAAGCCAACGGGGAAGATAATTGCTCCCACAATACCGATGCCTGTCTGAGTAATAGCCGAAACGGCGAGGGTGGTGGCATAACCCAGAAAAACACCTGACAATACTCCTCTTATCAGGAGATCTTTCAGTGACAGGCCCCCTTTGCTTGCGCCTGCCTGTAGCATGTTTTCAACAACCTCTTCCGGTTTAACGTATGCCATTTTCCTTTCTCCTTGATTATTCTACGCTATTTTAAATTTGTTCTCAGATGTGGTTTTCAGTGTTTAGAGTTGTAACAGCACCCGGCCATCTTTGACCTTTACCGCATAGGTTTTTACGCAGCCGGAGTCTGGTGGCAGCACCTTGCCGCTTTCCAGACTGATTTTCCGGGCGTGCAACGGGCAGATGACGGTATCACCGCTGACAATACCCTCGGCCAATGGCCCCTGCTTGTGCGGGCAACGATTCTCTACAGCCATGATGCGGCCACCGCTCAGACGGAACACGGCGACCTCAACTTCACCGGCACGTATCGTGCGTCCGCCGAGGCTCGGGATTTCTTCAACCTGGCAGATGGAGTGCCACACTGTTTCTGCCTCCGGATTCATATCACTACTCACAGGTTTACCACCTTCACCAGAATTTCAATCGGCGTATATTCATTGAACTGTACCATTTTACCCGGCTGCTTCTCATCCTTCAGGCGCTCCTGCCACGGATCAGTTGTCAATGTGGACAGATACAGATCCATGCGCTCGACCAGTGCCTTGCGACTTTCCATATCCTCTACAACCACCTGCTTAATTTTCTCCAGGCCAATACGCTCCAGCCACGGTGCCGTGCGCTCATTGTGCTTTCCAGTCTCGCGGTAGTGTTGAAGATAGGCCTTGGTGATCTCCACCACCTCGTCATCGCTTTCGACCAGACAGAGAAGGTCACAGGCACGCACCTTTACACCGCCATTACCGCCTACATAGATCTCCCATCCGCCCTCAACGCCGACAACGCCCAAGTCCTTGATCGTTGCCTCGGCACAGTTTCGTGGACAGCCGGATGCCGCAAGTTTCGTCTTGGCCGGATACCAGCTGCGATCAAATATTTCTTCCAATCGGATACCCATGGCTGTTGAGTCCTGAGTTCCGAAACGACACCACTCGGAGCCCACACATGTTTTTACGGTTCTGAGCGCCTTGCCATAGGCAAAGCCGGAAGGCATATCCAGATCACGCCATACCGATACAAGATCTTCCTTTTTGATGCCATACAGACCAATGCGCTGACCACCGGTAATTTTAATGGTTTTAATATTGTATTTTTTGGCCACCTCACCGAGGCGAATCAGATCATCCGCCTTGGCTTCACCACCATAAATGCGTGGAATTACCGAGTAGGTGCCATCTTTCTGGATGTTGGCATGCATTTTCTCGTTGACGACCCGGGAGTAACGATCATCTTCGGCATCAAGTGGCCAGTGCATACCGATGTAGTAGTTAATGGCAGGTCGGCAGATATGGCAGCCTTCACCCTTCCACTCCAGC
>JAJRVG010000066.1 GCA_021545595.1 Zetaproteobacteria bacterium
AAGCAGGCTTGACCGACAATGCTGGAAATATTGCATAAAAGGTTGCACCGTTACCAGACTTCGATTCGCACCATACCCTGCCCCCATGTGACTCGGTCAGCGCCTTCACCACTGCCAGGCCCATACCGGATGCTCCCTCTTTGGTGCTGTAGAACGGCAGAAATATCTTCTCCAGATCGTCCTGACAGATACCACAGCCACTGTCGCTCACCACAAGCGTATCCGAATCACCTCCACTCTCAATGGAGAGCGTGAGCTCTCCACCAGCAGGTTGCATCGACGTCACGGCGTTATCGATCAACTGCTCAACAATCCTTGCCAGCGCTAACGGGTCTGCCTGAATATCGGGCAGGAGGCCCTGCGAAACAGCAATGTTCGATAGTCTGCTCTCAAAGCGGTTCACTACCCGCCCAATCAGCTCCTGCATATCCACTGTCTCACACTCAAGCTTATCAAACATACAGTGGTAAATATCATTGGTGCCGTTGATTATCTCACTCATCCGGTCAACAGTCTGCTCAAAGAGCTTTACTGTCTCAGGCATCTCTTTTTTCAGCGCATCCGGCTGGCCCGCCTCTGCCTCTGCCAGTATTGATTTCATATCGTTTAGCAACACATGCATATTGGCCAGTGGATTTCGAAGATCGTGAGAAAAATGATAGATCAGCTGACGCATATCCTGCTTAACAGCATCCAACTCATCATCTCTACCTTTTTTTTCACATCGATTCCTATCCATGCATGCTCCCTATCGCTCTAGCAGAACTCTCATCATGGTATCATCCATGCTCAGGTGCAACATAGAGAAGAGGAGAGTCGTGCTGCTTCAATCCCAGGTAGTCGAGCTCCTCCAGAAGATGCAGTCGTGTTAACGGAATCTCACCGAGAAACTGATGCTTTCTATCCCGATGAGCCAGCCGTGCAAAAATGCCGATCGCCTTAATATGACGTTGCATCGCCGTCAGCCGAAGTGACCGGTGCCATTGCTCGAAATCATCAAACAGTACGCTTTTCTCTAAAGCCAGTGAGTCATAAAACTTCCGGCTCCAGAGGCGCCTGGCCTCCTCCGGATAGTGCTGGTAACAGTCGTAGAGCAGTGATGCAAGATCATAGGTAACAGGCCCTATAACGGCATCCTGAAAATCAATCACTCCAAGGGGTAACGCACCCCCTGGAAGCATCAGATTACGACTATGGTAATCAAGATGGACCGGAACATATGGCAACGACTCAATCTCTTTTAACAGCGGCAACACGGCCTGATAAAAGCTCTCTTGCTCGCTCTCAGCGGTCGAACATCCGGCCACCCTGGGTAGATACCAGTCCAGATAGAGGTCACACTCCTGTTGCATACGGGCAATATCAAAGCGTGGTAGCGAGGTGGGTGGATCAGAGCTCTGCAGGGCAGTTAACTGTGAAAGGGCATCTCTGAAAAGATCATCCAGACTGACAGCTTGTTTATTTTTGGACATCAGATACAGTGCCCATGTCCTGTCACCAAAATCCTCAAGCAGCAGAAATCCCTGATCCCGATCTTCATGGATCAGTTTTGGCACCCTTAAACCGGCAGCCATTAACCATGCCTGAACGGTAAGAAAAGAAGAGATATCCTCCTTGCCGGGAGGGGCATCCATCAGAACAAAACACTCCGAGCCCTGCAGAACCCTGAAGTAGCGCCTGAATGATGCATCACCTGCCAGTATCTGGACAACAGCGTCTTCACCAAGCAGGGACTTTACCCAGTCGCTACCCTGTCGGCATCGACGATCACTCACCTTGAAGGAGTACCCGAGTAAGCCTGCATGGCCGGGACATGGATCGCCATCCTCACGGTCATCCCGGCTGGAGAAGTAACGCGGTTCATGGAGACTTGCTCAGAGCCTCCTTAACGATAAGCCCCGTAATGTTGAGACTCTTCTTCGCACGCTTCCTGGCCTCTTCTGATGCCGCTCTTGAGTCGAATGGCCCGACATAAACACGATACCATGTTCCAAGTTTGGAGAGCTCTACACGTTTAATCACGCCGGGCAACCCGCTTTTTGCCAGCTTTGGAAAAAAACTTTCGGCATCACTCTGTTTCTGGAATGAGGCAAGCTGGAGATAATATTCACCAGCTCCGTCAGCCGGCTTTTCATTCATCTTCTGACCCAGTTCCTGCTCGATAATCTGTTTTAAAAGTGTTTTTGAACTTGGAATCTCTTTGCTGCTCTGAACCGGCTTACTACTCTGAACACCCTGCTCTCTATTCATCTGCATCGGCTCCGGATCAACAGACTGTTTCGGCAGTTCATTATAGAAGGTCAGCTCACCCACCTGAGTCGTGGAGACCTCAGGCTGCCGTTTTTGAGCCTCAGAACGAAGTTTTGTAAGCTCCCCCTGTTGCTGCTTTAGTTGTGCCAGAAGACGTTCATCATCATTGCTTGTCGCTTTCTGCATACCCATCTCATGCCCGACCATAAAACCAACCATAAAGCCCCCTGCAACAACAGCCAGAGCCATAATGGTCAGAAGCAGTACCCTGCTTCGCCCCACCGGGCGAACATCTTCCGGTTGCGGTGCCTCTATCTGTGCAAAATCCTGTCCCGCCATATTATACCCTCACCATCACATGCGCTCCGGAGCAGAGACACCCAGCATCAACAAGCCGTTTCGAATCACCTGGCCGACCGCCGTTACAAGCAGCATCCGTGCCTGAGTCAGCTCTTCATCACTGCTGATGACACGATGTTTGTGGTAGAAGCCATGCAGGCTACGGGCAATATCCATCAGATAAACTGCCACACGATAGGCCTCATGGCGATTGGCTGCCTTGTCGAGCATCTCAGGGTAACTCAACATCAGTGCCACCAGCTTCTTCTCCTCGTCAGCAATAAGACGGGAGCTGTTCACCTGCTCTGCCTCAACGGCTACAACCCCCTCCTCTCCAGCCTTTCGCAAAATGGCGCAGACACGGGCGTGGGCATACTGTACATAGTAGACTGGATTCTCGTCACTCTTCTGCTTTGCAGCCTCAAGATCGAAATCGAGCTGGCTCTCAACACGGCGGGTCATAAAATTAAAGCGTACCGCATCGGCACCCACCTCATCCACCACCTCACGAAGGGTGACAAAGGTGCCTGCACGCTTTGACATCTTCACCTGCTCACCACCACGGGTAAGATTAACCATCTGTACCAACAACACCTCCGGCTGCCCCTCCAGACCGGTGAGTGCCTTCACGGCCGACTGCACACGGGTCACATAACCACCATGGTCGGCACCCCAGATATCAATCTGTCGCTTGAATCCACGTTCAAACTTGTCGACATGGTAGGCAATATCAGCAGCAAAATAGGTCGGTGTACCATCTTTTTTAGCAAGCGGACGATCAACATCATCACCAAACCTGGTGGTACGGAACAGCCACTGCTCAACCGGGTTGTAATCCTTCACCTCTTTGCCTTTCGGCGGCGGGAGCGTACCCAGGTAGATCAGGTCATCAGTTTTCAACTGCTCAATCAGATCCGTAATCTTTCCCGACTCATGAAGCGTCTTCTCGGAGAAGAAACGATCAAACTCAATCCCCAGTGCTGCAAGATCATTCTGGATCATCTCCATCATCTTCTCAATCGCGTAATCAATCACGATCGGCCATACTTCCCTGTCATGATCCATTTCATCCAGATCTTCGAATGAATACTGTTCCAGAAACTCTCTGGCAACCTCGACCAGATATTCACCGGGATATTCACCATCAGAGAGTTCAACATCGATACCGGCCTGCTGCTCTACCCGCTTCCAGAGCGAACTGGCCAGCACGCCGATCTGGGTGCCGGCATCATTAATATAGTACTCGCGGTGAACACTGTATCCCTGGGATGTGAGGATTCGGCCCAGAGAGTCTCCGACCACAGCGCCACGACCATGCCCCACATGCATTGGGCCTGTCGGATTGGCGGATACAAATTCCAGATTTACCTTTTCAGCACCCTCCGACAGCTCAACACAACCATAGGCTCTGCCCTGCCGGACAATCTTTTTGATCACCTCAGCCTCTGAGGCATGTTTCAGGCGGATATTGATAAAACCGGGGCCCGCAATCTCTGTACCTTCCACTGCGTCCGGCCACTCAACCGAGGATAGAATCATCTCCGCAACAGTGCGTGGCTCCCGGTTCAATCGGCCAGCCAGTGACATCGCCACATTGGCAGCATAGTCGCCATGCTGCTTCTGTTTCGGGCGTGTTAACTGAACCTGAACCTCGGCTTCAACACCATTCTCTTTTAACAACTGGTCCACTGCATGCTGCAGTGCATTTTCAAGCGACTGTTTCACCTGACCTCCGGGAGTTTTAATAGCGGCATACTACACTGCAAAGGATACTCTGAGAAATTTGGAGTATCCTTTCGACCCATGGACGGGTCGTCACAATCCGGAAGGATAACCGGATTGGACGGCAGAGCCGCCCGAAGGGGTAAGGGGCATGGATGCCCCGCATCACAATTTCACAGGATAGAGAAATTGGACGACTTTCTGGTCGCCCGGAGGGTAAGGAGCATGGATGCCCCGCATCACAATTTCACAGGATAGAGAAATTGGACGACTTTCTGGTCGCCCGGAGGGTAAGGGGCATGGATGCCCCGCATCACAATTTCACAGGATAGAGAAATTGGACGACTTTCTGGTCGCCCGGAGGGTAAGGGGCATGGATGCCCCGCATCAAAACCATGCATTGATGCACTTATTCAGAGGTTTCCTAATTTAATCAGTGCTGACAACCCAGACAGTAGAATGTGCTGCGTCCGGACTGCACCATTCGCCGAATTGACCTGCCACACTGGTAACAGGGTTCACCCTCCCGCCCATAAACACGGAATTGATGAGAAAAATAGCCGGGTTTGCCACCAGCCTGCACAAAGTCACTGATTGTGCTTCCACCAGCATCGATTGCTTCGCTCAGAACAGAACGAACTGCTTTCACCAGTACCGTTATTCTGGCTTTTGAAATGTTCCCTGCAGCCCTGCCCGGATGAATACCACTCCTGAACAGGGCTTCACTGGCATAGATATTCCCCACCCCCACCACCACATGGGCATTCATCAGCAGGACTTTAATCGGCACTCTCCTCCCCTTGCAACGTCCAATCAGATAATCTGCCGAAAAGCTGCCTCCCAGAGGCTCCGGCCCCAGTTGAGCGAACCATTTATGCCCTGTAAGTGCTTCAGGAGTCGACAATCCGGCATAACCGAAACGTCTTGCATCCCGATAACAGAGTGCTGCTCCATTCTCCATGTTAATTCGAACATGCTCATGAGCGCCCGGAGGAGTGCTCTGATCCAGAACATGAAACTGCCCGGTCATGCCCAGATGCCAGATAAGAACCGGCCCTCTGTCAAAACAGAACAGCAGATATTTGGATCGACGTGAAACGGATGAAAAAATCAGCCCCGGAAGTTCCTGAACCATAGAACCGGGCAGTGGGAACCTGAGCTTGTCACGCATCAACGTCACTGAGTGCACCCTCTGATCAACCAGCAGTGGTAACAATCCTCTGCGAACCACTTCTACTTCAGGCAACTCAGGCATCGGCTAACGCTAGCAGCATGGGAGGCTCCAAAAAAGCAGAGTAGACGCGCAGGGGTCACTTATTTGAAGGCTGATCAAATAGCCCCCAATCTTGCGACATCCGAATATTGCATCCATACTCGCACCAATGAGTGATGAAACACCAATGAGTGATGAACTTACGGAAGAGACCCATTCCGACTTTGATGGCAAGTCTTATCCGATTCTGGCTGTACTGTTTCCAGATGAGATACACTTCTTTCGTTCCATTGCCACAATCGTAGAGCTGGCTGCCGACGTTGCTATTCTATCCGAAGGTCAGGTCAGCCCACACCTCTATCTGGTTCAGTCGGGTCTGTTGGGTGTAAACAAAAGACACGGAAATGAAATCTTTGAGGTTGGCTCCATTACACCCGGTGACGTATTCAGTGAAGCATCCGTACTCTATGACTCCCCGGCAGGGGCAGAAGTAAGAACTATTGAACCGTCTGTTCTTTACCAGATTCCTGCTGAGCAGGTACGTGATGTTCTCGCCTCCAACGAACGCTTCAACCGTTCAATATCCCAAATAGCTGAACGCCGTGCTGCAGCCAGTGCGTTGGCAGTTAACCCAATTTTTGCGACACTGCCCCAGGTTGTGCGCGAAGTAGCACTCTACAATGGGCGTTTCATCTCCATTGATGCCGGTGATGTGCTGATGAGTGAGGGTAATGCTGATATCCGTTTTATGTTCATTGTGCTTGCCGGTGAAGCTGAAATATCCATGCAACATCCCCGCGAGCCCAAGAAAAAAATTGTTGTTGCCAGAGCCTCGTCAGGTGATGAAATAGGTGAAATATCCGTGGTAACCGGTAAACCACACGCAGCAACAGTGATTGCTACGACGACACTGCGTCTTATGGTTCTCAATAATGATTCGATACAGGCATGGCGTCAGCGCTATTCTGATTTCGGTTATGCTCTCTACGCGTGTGTTCAGCACAAGCTGCAGCATAGCCTGGAGGCACTTCGTAATATTGTAGATGATGAAGAGGCACACGCACGCACAATCGGTACACTGCCACCGCTAAGAAAACAAAAAGACCCCGACAACACCCAGTAAGCCGTTACGACCACTCAATCCAGGCTAACCTCTCACCAGCCAGACCACCAGCCAGCCAATCGCAACCGCCGTCAGCCCGGCCACTCTCAGCATAGCCGGTGGTATTTCAGGCATTTTCCTGAGCATCTCAATCATCCGGTTTGGAAAAAGAGCATACATTGCCCCCTCCAGAACCAGCACCAGACCCAGTGCAACCCATAGATCACTCATGGAGAAGCCCGAACCTGCGAAAAACTACTTCGTAGACTTCTCGAAGTAGCGGAAAAACTCCGACTCGGGAGATAGGACCATACGGGTGCCCTCGCTAATCGACTGTTTATAGGCCTCCAGTGAACGTACAAAAGCATAAAACTTTGGATCACGTTTATGTGCAGAGGCATAGATCCCGGTGGCTTTTGCATCTGCATGGCCACGAATAATCTGGGCATTCCTGTAGGCATCAGCCAGTAGAAACTTTACATCTTTTTCAGCCTTGGCACGAATCTCCTTGGCAGCCTCCTCACCTTCGGAACGGTACTCCTTGGCGATACGGTTACGTTCTGCCTTCATACGCTGGAACACCGCTTCGGAGTTCTCCAGCGGCAGGTCTGCACGCTTGATACGCACATCAACCACTTCGATACCCAACTCTGATACATCGGCATTGGCACGCTTCTGAATCGACTGCATCAATTCAATACGCAGCGTGGCCTGATCACCACCGGAGACAATCTCGTGCAGGGTATGCTGGCCCAGAAGCTCACGCACCTTACCACGCACCACATCCTGCATACGTGAAGCAACACCTGTCTGGGTGCGGGCAACCTGATACACCTGCAGCGGATCGGTAATGCGCCAGCGGGTGTAGTTATCCACCAGAATCGACTTCTTATCCTTGGTGATCACCTCATTTGGAAGTGCATCACTCTCCAGCAGACGGCGGTCAAAAGTCTCCACACTCTGCCATGGAAGCTTGAAATGGAGGCCAGCGTTGGTAACAACCTTCACCGGATTACCGAACTGCAGCACCAGTGCCTGATCACGTTGATCAACCACAAAAGTAGACATGCTCGCCACCAGCGCAGCACCTGCGAGAATAATTCCTGCGAGACTCAATTTAGGACTCATCACTTAACCTCCACTTTGCCGGCACGATCAAGAGGCAAGTATGGCAACACATTTCCTGCAATCGATCCATTCACAATGACCTTGTCAGCCTTGCTCATTACTTCCTGCATGGTATCGAGATAGAGGCGTTTACGGGTCACTTCCGGTGCCTGTCTATAGGCTTTCAGAAGCCGGACAAAGCGGTCAGCTTCACCGGTTGCGCGTTCCACCACCTCTTTCTGATACCCTTCTGCATCAAGAATCATCTTCTTGGCTTCACCACGGGCATTCGGAATAATATCGTTGGCATAAGCCTGTGCCTCGTTCTTGGCACGCTCTTTATCCTCACGTGCCGACGCCACGTCCTTGAACTCCTTGATCACGCGCTCAGGCGGCTGAACATCCTGAAGCTTCATGGTGGTGACTGAAATGCCGGCCTTGTACTCATCCAGAATGGCCTGTATCAACTGCTGGGTCTCCACCTCAACCTCTGCTTTTTTGGTCGTCAGCACATCATCGATCATGGTGCGGCCGATCACTTCACGAATGGCAGATTCCGCCGCATCACGTACTGTCTTATCAGGGTTGTCGATATTAAAGAGGTAGTTCTCCACACTCTTGATCTTGTATTGAACAATAAAGGAGATATCAACGATATTCTCATCACGGGTCAGCATCAGTGCTTCCTGAGGAACCTTGCGTATTCTACCTTCACCAAAATCACGGAATCCGATACCGAGACGCTGTACACGGGTTACCGGCAGCTTCTCAATACTCTCTATCGGATAAGGAAGATGCCAGTTCAGGCCCGGACCCTTTGTATCCGAATGCAGTCCGAAACGAAGTACCACAGCCTCTTCATCAGCTGCTACAACATAGATGCCAGTCGCCACCCAGAGAAGGAGGGCAACAACGGCTATACCGGTAAACATCCCCTTATCCAGACTGGGGCCGTCGCCGCTGCCACCCTTGCCACCAAAGATGCCGCCAAAGCGCTCCTGTAGCCTTTTAATTACTTCATCTATATCGGGAGGTGTCTGGTTTGAGCCACCACCACCGGGATGATCCCCCCACGGATTATTTTGATTCTGGTTCCAGGGCATTAAATCTCCTCCAAATGTGACCAAACTAATTATGATGTCACGAACAGCCGCGCAGTGTAACAGGTGAGGCAGCCATTGCACCCTTGATTTTATCTGCAAGTTGATCTGTCCAGCATGGTGATTGGATGCTAATCTGGCACACATGCCTACTCTATTCCGCTGGCTCTTCTACGGTTATCTCGGACGTGCACTGGGCACAATGGTCGCGATGCTTGCCATCTATGTAATCATTGAGCTGTTTGACAAGTCCCGATACCTCGGCAGTGGTATGAATTTCTCAATTCTCACTGAATATATACTACTGAAAATCCCTTTTATGGTTAGTGAATTTATGCCAATCATCCTGCTAATTTCGGCCAGCATCTATGTTGCGGAGATATCCCACCATCAGGAACTGGCAGCCATTCGGGCAGCAGGCCTTGGTATCAATAAGCTGCTAATCCCCCTCCTGTCCATCGGTCTGCTGGCCGCCCTGCTCAACATTGCCATTACCGAGTGGGTGACACCGACAACCAATCAGCGACTGGATGTCATCGAGCACGTCAATATTCATAAACAGGCCGATCCACAGCGCGGTATTCAGTGGTTGAAGGATGGTCGAAATTTCTACCGCCTGGCACCGTTGACCAATGACCGTTTTACCATGCTGATGCTTCAGACCGATGAAAAAGGCAGATGGGTCAAGCGTATGGATGCAGCTCAGGCGCATTACGCGAATGGCAAATGGATTCTTAGCGATGTCCATATCAGTACACCGTCAGCAGAAGAGGGTATGCAGCTGGTTCATAGAGAACGCGTCACCTTCACATCTGAAGTCGGACCAGATAGTGCAGACCCGCCAAGCCCGCGGCATATGCGCTTCTTTGAACTTTACCACTATGCAAACAGCCTTGAGCGGGCCGGCTTAAGTGCCAGTAGTTTTGTTTTAACCCTTAACAGGAAGCTCTGCATCCCGGTTGCCTGCATCATCATGGTACTTCTGGCCGTTGCGCTGAGCATGAACATGGGAAGCAGAATATCCGCAACCTCCTGGGGACTGATCAGCGCCATCTCACTGGGGCTTCTCTTCTATGTTTTTGGAAATGCCAGCTCCCTGCTTGCCGGTGGAGAGAAACTCTCTGCCGCCTATTCGGCCTGGCTGCCCAATCTGGTGTTTGGCGGCATGGCAGGATTCCTGATACTGCACAGAGAGGGCAAATAGAGTGCTCCTCCAACACGGACAGGTCAGACTTTCAGGTATGTTATGAAATCACGCTGAAGCAGGCTATTCGTTGCCAGAATATCCCCTTTCTGCAGATCAACACTTCGCCCTTCGATATCGGTAACCAGACCACCAGCCTCCTGAACAAGAAGAATACCTGCAGCAATATCCCACGGCTCCAGCCCCGCCTCCCAGTAACTATCCAGCCTTCCAGCTGCAATATAGGCCAGGTCCAAGGCTGCCGAGCCACCCCTGCGATAGCCATCACATTCCCGCATGCAGACATCCATACGCCTCTGGAAAGTCTCAATCTGTTCACGACGATAGGGTGGCAACCCTGACGCAAAAAGGGCTTGAGATGTGCTCTTTTGAGTGCCTACACGAAGTCTGCGACGGTTGAGGAAGGCACCATTGCCATTCTTCGCCTCAAACGTCTCGTTACGCATTGGATCATGAACCACTGCCAGCAGCGGCTTACCATTTCGCCATGCTGCAATAGAGACCGCAAAATGGGGCAGCCCATGAATAAAGTTAGTTGTTCCGTCCAGTGGATCGATATACCACTGCATTGATGCATTCGGATTCACGCGCTCCGACTCCTCTGCAACAATGCCATGATCCGGATAGTGCTGCTGAATATCACGTATAATCATACTCTCAGCCTTGCGATCAACATCAGTAACAAAATCACGATCCTGCTTCTCCTGAACATTGATATTGTCCCGGTCATCAAAACTACGGATGATCATGTCACCCGCCCTGCGTGCGGCTCGCACAGCTACATATAGCACTTGGAACTCCAATTGAAAATCTGACCCCAACGGGGTTGAACAGCGAACACTAAACACTCAACCCGTTAAAATCATCCATATACAAAATTTCCTGTGAGCAGCTATAGTTCAATATCGTTGAAACCGAGGAGCTTCAGTCTGAAAAACCGGATGATCAATCGCCTGATCGGCAGTAGTGACAACACCAGTTCACTAGTATCAGCACAGATACATCAGACCTGGTTTCGAATCCTGTTTGGAACCACTGGAACCCTCTATCTATGGTTCCATTGCTCCGTCATGGAGCCGTATAAGAGCATTTTTGTCGCCTCAGCCTCCCTCTATTTCGTCTATAATATTCTGACCCTGATAACCATCAGGTATAAGCCGGTCTCCATATTCAGAATGCTTTTTTCACCACTGATGGATGTCTATGTGGTGAGCCTCAGCATGATCATCGATGGCGGCCAGACCAGTGGTCTCTACCTGGTCTTTTTTATTATTATTTTCGGCAATGCAGTCAGATTTGGGAATGCCATGCTGCTCTACTCCCAGGCGCTATCTGTTATCGGCATGCTTCTGGTCAGCGTATCCACACTCTATGGCATGCAGATATCTCTGGATGGAACACTGCTACTGATGCAGACCATTGCCATCCTGCTGATTCCAGCCTACGCACTTATCATTACCAGACAGACCAAACAGGCTATTTCAGAGAAAAACGCGGCGGAAGAGACTACATTCGGGCTGCTTGATCACGGGCCTCTACCGGTGTTCACTTATCAGATCGGAGAGGATGGTCTGCCACGTATACTCTACGCCAACACAGCCATGCAATATATCTGCCGCAACTCCATTACCGGCCTTATCGGTGAGCAGGCCGATATTCTTGTACTGATGGAGGACGGTGGTGAGATGATCACTGCCTGCCAGCAGCCTTTCTCCGACAGCAGCAGTAGCGAAGAACCCTACCGGTTCTACATACGCGGCAGGAATGCCCATAACCACCTTATTCAATTAATGGGACATAGCATGCGTCTTCACTGGCATGGCAGGTGGATCGGTATCTGTTTTTTGCTTGATATCACCCAGACCGAAGCTATCCGCAACGAACTCGAACAGACCATGCATGACAACTACATGAGTACAATGGCTGCCGGCATTGTCCATGATTTCCGTAATGTCCTGACCAGCATCATTGGCACAGCGGAGGTGATGCAGTTCAGTACCAAAGATGACGGAATCAAAAGTCAGCTCGGCCTGATTATGGATGCCGGAGAGCGTGGGGCCGACATGGTCTCTCATCTTCTGGCACTGAGCAAAAACAGACAAAGGCAATCGGAAAAATCTTCGGACCCGCATCTGCTCTACAGGTCACTGACAAGTATTGTCGGTCTCCTGCGAATCCAGCTTCCTCCCCATATACAGCTACATCTTGAAATTAGTAAAACACTTCCTGTCGTGTCGGTAAAAGTCGCTGAAATTGAACAAACGGTAATGAACCTGATAAATAACGCTGCAGAGGCTATTTCCCATTCGGGACATATCCGGGTGACGCTATCCTCATACCGTGGAGAGAAGCTGCCAGCAGAGGTGGATTCAGCCCTCTGTATCACTGTCTCAGATGATGGTAAAGGTATCCCAAAGGAGCATATTGATGATGTCACCAGGCCCTTCTGGACCTCTCGTCAGAAGGAAGGAGGAACAGGGCTTGGCCTGGCCATGATTCAGCGCATTGTTCAAAAGAGCAATGGTAGAATGGAGATAGACTCAACCGTGGGCGAAGGCTCCCGAATATCTGTTTATCTGCCAGCGGTCGATCACCGAATTCACGAACAGGTAGGAGAAGAAAGCCCTTTTGTGGAGAAAACAGCTGACGAAGAGCTCCCCACCAGACCATGGAATCTTCTTCTGGTGGATGACACTCCGGATGTGCTGGCTGTACATCAGGCACAACTGGAGAGAATGGGACACCATGTCACCACCGCTGACAATGGAGAGTCAGCGCTGCAACGCTTCAAACAGCAGTCAGATGAAATCGATCTGGTGGTCACCGATTTCAAAATGCCGAAGATGGATGGTGTTGATCTCTCACTCGCTATCCATGATATGAGAGTGGAAATCCCGATACTGATTATCACTGCCTATGCCGATATTGAAAAGTTGCAACAGGCAAGCGATCTTAATATTTATATTCTGAGTAAACCCGTCACCTACAGGAAACTCAACAACACCATCGCCACCATTCAGAACGAAAATAAAAGTGTCTCTGACTAAGCATCCCCCCGGCCCCCCTCTACTCCCACCATATCTCTGGCAGAAAAGGTATCATAGAGTGCATCGGTGAAGTAGAGACCGTGTGCGGGTGCGGTAACCCCGGCCAGAGTGCGATCCCGGCTTTTAAGAATCTCCTCTGCCTGAATCGGCAGGTAGCGACGTCTGCCGACATCAACCAGTGTTCCGACAATATTTCGAACCATATGGTAGAGAAAGGCGTTGGCATGAATATCGACATTGATCTCCCAGCCATGCCGGTCAATAGCAATGTGCCGAAGCTCACGGACTGGGTTGGAAGCCTGACAGCCCGAAGCTCTGAAGGCGCTGAAATCATGCTCTCCCAGAAGATATGCTGAAGCTTCCCGCATGGCATTCAGATCAAGCGGACGAGGTATCCACCAGTGACGCCATCGGTGGATGGCCGAGGGTGTTGTACGGCTCCATATCCGATACCGATATCTTCTCTCCAGGCAATCGAAGCGGGCATGGAAATCCTCCGCAACACTCCGAACACCACTGACACAGATGCCGTCGGGGAGGAGCCTGTTCACCCCCTGGGTATAGGCACGGGGTGCACGCTGCCAGCGCGTGGCATCGACATCAGCATGCAAAAGCAGTGCCTCTGCATGTACACCTGCATCCGTACGCCCTGCTGCAGTCAATTGCACAGGCTGCTGCTCTATACCGGCCAACACACCCTCAAGCACGGCCTGAGCGGAGACGGCATTCTGCTGACGTTGCCAGCCATGAAATTCACTGCCATCAAATTCAACTACCATTGCGATTCGCTGCAGTTTTACCCCCACAGGCATCTCTACACACTCCCTGCCAGATAGATCATCCAGACGATTGTGGTGGCAATCACTATCGCGGTTGTTGCCATTGGTCCAGTCTGTTTTTCGGGCTGCGAACCGTCCATGACAGACAGAACACGCCGGTCCCAGTCATGCCAGAGTTCGGATGCATCTTTTCTGTTCTCATTTAATGTATCAGTGAGTGCTATTGTGATGTAGATGGGAAGCTGCCTCATTTTTTTACCGCAGGAGTGCCAGCTGGCATATTCCCGCCTGACGATCTCCCTGTTTTTTTTCAACCCTGATTCCAGTAACAGCACATAAGGAACGAGTCTCTCACCCCACCTCGGCATTCTGAGCATAAAACTGATCCACTCCTCTTTGCTAAGCAGCCGGGAGAAAACCAGTGCAGAGAGAAACATGGCAACCAGATGAAACGCAAACCAGCCACCAAGTTGAATCCCCTCAATGCTGACAGGAATGGCCGTCCCTTTCACCAGCATCTCTCCCGGAGTAAAGAGTGCATGCAGCAACAGAATCGGGATCACCAGCCAGCAGAGCAGGCGAGCTGATTCCTTGAGAAGCCTTCCCCCCGATGTCATAACAACCAGAAGTGAAACGGAGATAAGCAGCTGAATCACTGCGATATAGAACAGATTATTGAGAGCCGTAGTCAGCAGCAGGGATACCCCCAGCACTACCCTGGAGGTGGGGGCTGTTCTGATAATAGAGTCTGTTATCTGACCACTCACAATAGTGACAATACAATCGTGAAATAGTGGTCATGTCTACGATCCGGCAAAAGACTGTAAATCCAACTGTGTAAATATTTCAAACAGCTATTATGCTGACAGGAGTATTTATGAAGAAGAAAGAAAAATATGATCCAAAGATAGTTGCGTTAGCCAGTGAGCTTGCAAAACATATGAAGACTGAATCTGATA
>JAJRVG010000067.1 GCA_021545595.1 Zetaproteobacteria bacterium
CATCCCCTCAATATCCATAGCACCACGCGATACAAAATGTTTCAGCCTCTCTTTCAGTTGAGCTGAACAGGAGAGGCCTCCAGAGCAGCGAATAGCCACCTCAGCGTCAGATTGCTCAACATGTGATCCACAAACCGGGCACAAACCGGGTGCAGTAATAATCGGAGCCCTCTCTCCATCAACAGCAACCACTCGAACCACCTCAGGAATCACATCACCTGCCCGGCGAATCACAACCGTATCACCCTCTCTTACATCCTTGCGCTGTAGCTCCTGAATATTGTGCAGTGTCGCTCTGGAGACCATAACACCTGCCACCTTCACCGGTCGCATCTCCGCAACCGGCGTAATTACACCTGTACGGCCTACCTGCCAAATGATTCGCTCAACCGTCGTTTCAACCTCTTCGGCCGGAAATTTATAAGCAATAGCCCAGCGAGGGGCCCGAGCAACACTTCCCACCTCTTTCTGCAGCTCAATTGAATCGATTTTATAGACCAGTCCATCAATCTCGTAGGCAAGCGTCTGTCGCTTCTCCTGCCATGATCTGTAATTGGCCAGAAGCGCATCAATATCGGGTAGCAGCTCAAAAACCTGAGTTCCAAAACCCATGGATGCCAGTCTTGTCAGAAGCCTGCTTTGTGAATCGGCTAAAGCATCACCACCCTCGCCCGACCCATAGGCAAAAAAGCTCAGCTTTCTTGCTGCGGTTACTTTCGGATCAAGTTGCCTGAGAGAGCCGGCTGCAGCATTTCTCGGATTGGCAAACGGCTTTTCACCAGCACGCTCCTGAACCTCATTCAGGGATTTGAATGAGTTTTTAGACATAAAGACTTCGCCACGAACCTCAAGCAGTTCTGGAATATCATTACCATCAAGATGCCACGGAATGTCGGATATTGTTCGGATATTGTCGGTCACATCCTCACCGACTTTGCCATCGCCACGGGTTGCGGCGATAGTCAACTCTCCGCTTTCATAACGAAGATTGACTGCCAACCCATCAATTTTGGGTTCGGCAATGTAGTGGAACGGATCATCCACTATCTCACGAATACGGTGATCAAAATCGCGCACTGCATCGTCATTAAAGGCGTTCGCTAATGAAAGTAGTGGGGAAGCGTGCTCGCGGGACTCAAAAACATGGTTGGGTGGGGCACCAACGGTCTGTGTAGGTGAGTCGGCTGGAACCGGCTCGCCAAGCATCCCCTCTAACCGCTCAAGTTCACGCAGCTTCTGATCATATTCGGTGTCTGTAATGGATGGAGCATCAAGCAGATAGTATCTGTAGTTGTGATCAGTCAGTTCGGTCCGAAGTTTTTGAACGGACTCACGCAGCTGTTTATCAGCTTTTCTGTTCAACTCCGGATTTGTTGGCTCAAGATTCATTTAACAGCCCCTCAATCCTCTTGGTAACAGGCTCAGACATCCACTCTACTGCGCCCACGAGGTGATAACGTACCTTTCCCTGTCGATCAATCAAGAATGTTTCCGGATATCGGAAAATACCATAGCTGTGAGAGACACTGGAATCTGCATCATGCAGTACCTGAAACGGCAATTCATACTCCCTGACAAATGCGGAGAGATCATTGGCATCACGGTCAACTGAGACAGCCACCACCTTCAACCCCTTCTCTGCATACTTGCGATGAAGCGCAGCCATCGATGGCATCTCTTTACGACAGGGTGGGCACCAGGTGGCCCAGAAGTTGAGAAGCGTCACTTCACCTTCGGGAAGACCATGCATCTTCCCATTCAGGTCGGGCAGTGTGAACGGTGTTGCTACGCCCCCCTCCAACACACTCTTTTTAGCCTCCGGAAGCCCAAACCATGCTCCCACGCCAACTACTGCAATGATTCCAATGACGGTCAGCCAGCGTATCAGCATGTTCTCTGCTCCTTCATCAACAGATTCAATCTCTCTTCAAGCTCTCTCTGGTTGATACGGTGTTTCATACTCACCGCACCTTCAATTAACAGCACCGGTACATCGGCTCCAAATCTGGCGGCCAGTTCAAGCTCCCTGTCCACATCAATAATTTCAAGTCTGCAGAGGCCTTTCTCCGCAGTGAACCGTGCGATCACCTCTGCATCTTCACAAAGGCAGCAGCCTTTTCGACTCATCACCTGAACCTGTGGAAGACTCAAACCGGCAGCTACTTTTTAGGTGGGTAGATAACAGTGAATACCTGATCACCATGGCGATCTATCAATACGCGCAGCGCCACACCACCGGCAAGTTCCTTGGCATGCTTATCAAATGATCCCGGCGTCGTAACTACACGGCCGTTCACCTTGACAATCACATCCCCCGGCACAATGCCTGCCCGGGAAGCCGGTGAGCCACGCATAACCTGCTGCACCACCACACCCTGCATGGCCCTCACACGAAGCGATTCGGCAACCTCCGGAGTCAGCTTCTTCAAACTCAGACCATGTGTGACTTTCTGTTTGTTACCCTGCCTGGGGCGCCCCTGTGCAACATCATCCGGCATTGCCTCAACCACGACAGGGATAGTGATCAATTTTCCATCTCTGATGATCTTAACCTTCACCCGATCACCGGGCTTATGATTGGCTATACGTATCGGCAGGTCATGTGCCTGCTTAATCCGATACTCATCAATACGCACGATAACATCACCGGCCTGAATACCAGCCTTATCTGCAGCCGAACCCGCCTCTACCTGAGGAATCAGGGCTCCATAGCGATTTTTCAATCCAAGTGCCTTCATTGTCTCTTTATCTATATCACGAATCATAACACCCAGACGAGCGCGCTGAACCCGGCCATTCTCACGCAGTTCATCAAATATGGAGTGTGCCAGATTAATCGGAATGGCAAATCCAATACCATTGTTGCCACCGCTACGGGAGTAGATGGCTGTATTGATGCCGATCACCTCACCCTTTGCATTAAAAAGCGGGCCACCTGAGTTTCCGGGGTTAATTGCGGCATCGGTCTGAATAAAATTATCATATGGACCGGCACCGATAACCCGTCCCTTGGCAGAGACAATCCCCGCCGTCACTGTCTGTTCCAGGCCGAATGGATTACCAATGGCGACAACCCAGTCCCCAACCCTTAATTTATCAGAGTCCCCGAGCTTTACACCCCGAAGCCCTTTGGCCTCAATTTTCAGCAGCGCCAGGTCCAGCTTGGCATCTGTACCGATCACCTCTGCCTCAAACTCTTCACCTTCACTGTTTTTAACAACAACCTCATCAGCACCATCTACAACGTGGTTGTTAGTGATAACGTAGCCATCCTTTGAGAGAATAAAACCGGAACCGAGTGCATGCCGCTCTTCAGGTTGCTGATTACGAAACATATCACGAAACATATCCTCAAAAGGGGATCCAAACGGTATTTGAGGAGGCATCCGGTGGGTTCGTGTCACCTTGGTGGTACTGATATTCACAACTGAATGTCTCTGTGCTGCTGCCAGGTCCGCAAAGCTTTCAGGCATGGCCTGTGAAATACCAGGAACCATCATAAGTGCCAGAATACCGGCTACAATCAATCTATATATTTTCAAACGCACTCTCCTAATGTTGGAATCACGGGGTGAATCATTAAATGTTCAGATGAACAGAAGATGAAAAAACAGAACTTTAGTAATCATTCGCTTTTCTCTTTACCTCTACGCTCTCGTTTGGCCCTGATTCGGGCCTTTTTGTCATCAGCGGCGTGGGCACTGCGCGGCGTGGCCGGTAGAGAACGATAAATCTCAATGCGATCACCCTCCCGCAATGGCTGATCAAGTTTTACCAGCTTTGAAAATATTCCGACCTTGTGAGTGGAAAGATCAATCTCTACATGTTTTTCCAGCATATGGCTCATATGAATGGCCTGTTCCACTGTTGTCTCATCCGGAATGTTTAACTCTTCCAGAAGTTGTTCATGAGGCAGTGCGTAAGCAATAGTGACATGCATCAGGCCACTCCTTTTATTGCGGTGACACGCTTTTCAAAGGCGTGTACCATTGATCTGCATACTACTGAAAAAACCGGGCTTGCCACCATATCCAGCATCATGTTTTTAAACTCGAATTCAATAGAGAAATGAACTCTGCACGAATCCTCTCCCAGCTGTTCAAAACTCCACAAACTCTCAAGAACCTTAAACGGCCCATCCAGCAGCCGGATCTCAATCAGCTTGCCGGGCATGAATCGATCCACTGTTTTGAAGCTGTAACGTACGCCTGCAAGTTCTGCAACAAGCTCGGCAGAGAGCTCATCATCACCCCTTGTAAGAATCTTTGCACCTGCAACCCAGGGAAGAAAGTCGGGGTATGCCTCAATATCCATGACAGCATTATACATATCTTTTGCACTGCATGGCAGCACCCGGCTCTCTTCAAAGCTATGCATCGCCTATTTCCCTTTCCAGGTCTGCTTTGACGTGTCATTACGCCTGCGCTTCCCTTCTTCCACATAAGGATTTTTACTCCCCGAAAGAATAATGCGTACGGGCACACCGGGAAGTGAAAATGTCTTTTTAAAATCCTCGGTCAGAAAACGGAGATAGGATGTTTTAACACCCTTAGGACGATTGCAGAATATCTTAAGTGTCGGTGGAGAGGCTGATATCTGGGAGATATATTTCATTTTAACTGCTCCACCATCATGGCTGGGGGCACGCTGCCTGCTCTGCACATTTTCAAGCCAGCGGTTTAGTTCACCCGTCCCTGTTTCAAAAGCATTGCGCTCTGCAGCCTTCACGGCCTCATGCAGAAGTGGCCAGATACCCTTACTGTTTCTGGCCGAAACTCTGAAAACAGGGATATCAGTCAGGCTTCGCATCCGGTAATGGAGCCGCTCAACATAGTAGTTCCACTCATCTTTGCTTAGCAGATCCATCTTGTTGACAGCAACAATCAGGGCACACCCTTCGTCATGAGCCAGACGCATCAGACGCATATCCTGTTCAACAACTCCCTCCGAAGCATCAAGGAGCATCACCGCCACATCGGCCAGCCTGAACGCCTGTACCGCTTTGACCCTGGCAACAAATTCAATAACGTCAGAAATTCGGCCATGTTTACGCTGGCCTGCTGTATCTACCAGACGGACAACACCATCATTGTAAGGGAGATCGCTGTCAATGGCATCGCGTGTGGTTCCAGCGACCGGACTTACCACCATGCGTTCCCGTTTAAGCCAGGCGTTAATCAGTGTGGACTTGCCGACATTCGGGCGCCCAATCACTGTAATACTGGCAATCAGGTCGGCCGGACTCTCCTCCTGCACAGGCATGGCTTCATCAATCAGGACAGTGGTGTCAGTCAGGTGCTCAATCAGCTCTTTCACGCCCTGCCCGTGTGCTGCCGACACAGGATGCGGCTCACCCAGACCCAGCGTATAGAAATCCATGGCCAGATCAGGATTTTCAGCCTTATTTACCACCAGAACTACAGGCAGCTCATCACGCCTGAGCCTCTCTGCAATGTTCTGATCAACAGGGGTGCACCCGGAGCGTCCATCAACTGCAAACATCACCATATCAGCGACATTCAGTGCCGCCTCTACCTGGATATCAATGGCATCCTGCATATCACCATGTTGCGTCTCACCGATCCCCCCCGTATCCACAAGCACAACCTGATGCTCTCCAAGCATGCACTCCGTTTCGAGACGGTCAACGGTTACGCCCGGCCTGTCACCTACAATAGCCTTACGTTTGCCAACCAGTCGATTGAAC
>JAJRVG010000068.1 GCA_021545595.1 Zetaproteobacteria bacterium
ACCAAATCTGCGGCTATTCTAGCTGTTGAACCTGCAACAAAGTATTTCATCAGTTCTAACTGCTTATTTCTGCTTAGTTTACAATGCTTTATGTACACCTAACCACCTTAACTTAGGAAATGTTAGGTGTCAGCCCCAAGATGAAATAGAATAGAACATCCGGCGGTAAAGGCCGAACCCTCTATCGGCTAAGTGATCAGCCCCCTCTCGCTACTGGCATACCCCGTTTAATCCTGAGGTGCTCTTTGTTTCGAGTGAGCATTTCTAGGGAACTTTCAATATATTTTTTGGAGTTGATTTCGTTGGTTGCATATTGCTGAAGAAGTGCCAGCCATTGTTCATGAATCTGACAATGTCCAAAAACACCGGGGTCGGACAGGGGGCAGTCCACGCACCTGTGGCTATTTACCTCTTTGGTTATACTCTCCTTCTCCCACGTTTTCCGGTATTGATCCGCATACTTTGCGATCCACTCAATGGCCCGTGATTCCTGCTCTTCCGGAGGATATTTTTCAAGATGCTCCTGTATGGCACTCAATTGCTTCTGGATAAATTCCTGATCAGAAAAGGCAATGGCCTGCCTGTGGCCGGCAAAACGCAGAATCAGAGTAAGCATGGAATCATTTATTGTGTACATAGCGGCCCTATCCTGATATTTCCAGATGGCTCGTCAAGACGGTCAGCTGCTTTTCCAGACAACCCTGCGGCCAATAACCTCAAAACCTTCATTGGCCATGCGGGCAAGAGTCGCCGGATAGAGCTTGTGCTCTTCGATCTGAATACGGGCATGCAGGGAGTCACGTGTGTCACCGTCCAGCACCGGGATAACGGATTGCGCCAGAATGGAGCCGCCATCAAGCACTTCATCCACCAGATGAACCGTGCATCCTGAAACCTTCACGCCATAGGCAAGTGTATCTTCCACCGCTTTGGCACCAGCAAAGGATGGCAGTAGTGACGGATGGATATTAATGATCCGTCCACGAAAGCGGCGCACAAATGAAGATGAGAGAATTCGCATATAACCGGCCAGCACAATCCACTGGCAACCGTGCCTGTCCAGCAGCTCAGCACACTCAGTATCAAACTGCTCACGGGTTTCGAAATTTTTCGGGTCTATGTGGATAACGTTGGGAACGCCTGCTTTGCGGGCGATATCGAGCCCTGCCGCATCGCCTCTGTCGGAGATCACCAGCTTTACATCCACCGGGCATTCGCCTTTGGCAACCGATTCAAGAATGGCCTTGAGATTGCTCCCGCGCCCGGAGACCATCACTGCCACTGTTTTAGAATTGCTGTTCATTCTGTTTTAACCCTCAAAATCAATCGAGTCTGACCCCATTGATCATTGATCTTTTCCTGAGAAGCAAGACGTTTCAGGCCAAGAACTTCTTTCCGTATTTTTTGCAGCTCACCAAGATCACACAGCTTCGCATGCGCGTTTATTTCTTGTGTGATTTTCGTAAGATAACCAGTTTCCATATGCTGCCCTTTTAAAGTCTAACGATTTGGGTAAGGCGCACGACGCTTTTTCGCGTCGCACTTGACCCGCTTATTAGGTATTTTCTCTTTGAAGTAATCTGCGGATTTCATCGTACTCCATACCATCTTTTCTCATGTATATATGCACTGCCTTGTGACAGTTTGGGCACAATAATGAGAAATCATTAATGTTGATCTTGTGCTGAGAAGAATAAGTACTAATAGGTACTTTGTGGTGAGCCTCTATATGTTTAACTTTATATTTGTCATTGAAGATACTATTACATATATCACAAATCCATTCACGTGATTGCTTCACCTTTTTTACTATGGCTCCGTTTCTTTCTGCCATTAAATGAGTAACGTAACTCTTTGAACCTTCGTAATACTGTTGTTTATTGTATTCATCAGTCGGTTCGGCTATTAAGTTAGGCAGATAACGTGAAAGTACGACATATGTATCTTCGATTGTAGATACAGAAAACGCACCTTCATATACCCAAGTATCACCAGATTCAGTAAATAGGAAAATTGGATATAAATGTTGTGGTTGGCTTATTAAAACTTGATTGGCTTTTTCTTTAAATGAGATTACATTATTTCTGGCTTTGAACGAATAATGATAAAAGCTTTGGTTTTTGTCTGACCAGCCATCTTCTTTATATGAGCCGGGACGAGTTTTTATTAATACACCTTTAGTATCTGGTAAATCACCAATCCAGTTTATGCCTTGCTGAGGTGTATTATTAATAATATTTGAATCGCCAGACCAATATTCTGAGTCCTGCACCTTTGAAAACTGGATTAAATCAAATAGATTTCTTTTAGTGACAACATCTTCTGGATTTAGAGAGAATAAATTATCTGTGCATTTTAATTCCATATGTTGTCTCTTGCTTGCCTAACAATCCCAATAGAGGGAAAAGTTTTTCTCATATTTTTTGTACATAGGTGGAACATTGTTCCTCTGTATTGCATATTAAAAGGAAAACGAGGAAGAGGCTTATCCAATCAACGCCACAGCTTCACCACCGCGTTTATGGATATGGCCAATACGGTAAACCGTTTCACCTGCATCTTTCAAAACATTTTCAGCCTTGTCTGCTTCGCTCTCAGGCAGAATCACGGCGAACCCAATCCCCATATTAAAGGTGCGATAGCGTTCGTTGCGTTCCACATTGGCAAAGGAGAGCAGATATTCAAATGCAGGAGGAACAGGCCATGAACTGACATCTACAGTCACAGCCAGGTCTTCGGAGACAATGCGTTCCATATTATCAAACATGCCGCCACCGGTAATGTGTGAGAAGCCGTGAACAGTAATGTCACTTTTCATTAGTGCATTGACTGCTGGAACATAGAGACGGGTAGGGGCGAGAACGCCTTCAACCGCCCTGCGGCCATCAGAGAGAAGATCATTTTCCAGATCGGCACTGCCCAACTCAATCAGCTTACGAATCATGGAGAAACCATTGGAGTGCGGGCCGCTGGAGGCCAGCCCCAGAATCACGTCCCCTGCTGAAATTCCGGAACCATCAATCATCTTTGGTCTGTCGACTACACCAACAGAGAAACCGCCAATATCGTAATGACCCGGTGCATACATCCCCGGCATCTCGGCTGTTTCACCACCAACCAGCGCGCATTCGCAGGTTTTGCAGGCATCAGCAATGCCTTCAACCACGCCCGCCATGGCTTCACCGGTCAGGCTTCCTGTTGCCAGGTAATCGAGAAAGAAGAGCGGTTCGGCTCCAAGAGCGGCAATATCATTGACGCACATCGCCACAGCATCGATACCAGCCACATGCGGGCGGTTATGCTCTTGAAGAAGAAGAAGCTTGGTACCGACACCATCGGTTCCGGAGACCAGAACCGGTTCTTCCATGTTGGAAAAGTCAGGCTTGAACAGGCCGCCGAAACCACCGAGGCCCGCCAGCACTTCCGGACGGGTGGTGCTGGCCACAGCACTCTTAATGCGGCCAACAAAGGCATTTCCAGCATCAATATCTACACCACAATCGGCGTAACTGATGGAGTGCTTGTCTATTTCGGCAGTGCTTTTAGACATCAAGATTCTGTACTTTCAAGGCATTGTCCTGGATAAATTTACGCCGGGGCTCAACTGCATCACCCATCAGGGTGGAAAATGTTTCGTCCGCCATCACCACATCTTCGAGTGTTACCTGCAGCAGTGTTCGAACATCAGAATCCATGGTGGTCTCCCACAACTGATCCGGATTCATTTCACCCAGGCCTTTATAGCGCTGGATATTCATGCCTTTTTTGCCCTCTTTCTCTATAATCGATGCAATATCATCATAGTGGCTGATCTCCCAGCACTTTTCGCCGCCGGTAAGATAAGCACCCTCGGTTACCATCTCCTGAATAGTTTTACAGAGTTTTAATGCCTCGGAAAATTCAGCTGTTCCAACCAGGTCACGCTCCAGCCTGGAGATCATCATACGGCCATGATCGCGGCGCTCAAACTGAACCCAGAAGCACCCCTGCTCACTATCTTCGTGAATTTTCCACTGCAGCGTTTCATCTTCACGCGAGGCTGCACTAAAGGCTGCGGATAGCTTCTCCATCCTTGTTTCCAGCTTCTCTTTGTCACGCATCATGCCAATGCTGACCTTACCGGTCTCAATCAGATGTTTCAGTACGACCGGATCAAGGCGCTGGCTCAGCCGGTTCTGCAATCGCTGCAGACGATGGATGCTGCGAACTGCTGTCTGCAGACGATCGCCAACGATCGCCTTGGCTTTAGCGCCGGGATGATAACGCTTCTCAGCAAGGCCCAATTCCATCAGATACTCAAAAAGCTCTTCATCGGATGCGACATAACGCCCCTTCTTGCCTCTGGCAACACGATACAGCGGTGGCTGGGCGATATAGAGGTGACCACGCTCAATCACTTCCGGCATCTGGCGATAGAAAAAGGTGAGCAGCAGGGTGAGAATATGTGATCCATCCACATCCGCATCGGTCATAATCACAACTTTATGATAGCGCAGTTTGGCAATATCAAAATCTTCTTTACCAATACCTGTACCCAGCGCGGTGATCATGGTGCCGATCTCCTGGCTGGAGAGCATTTTATCAAAACGTGCTTTTTCCACATTCAGGATTTTGCCTTTCAGCGGTAGAATGGCCTGGGTCCGGCGATCACGCCCCTGCTTGGCCGAGCCACCCGCGGAATCACCCTCCACCAGAAAGAGTTCAGATGAAGCGGGGTCTTTTTCCTGACAGTCAGCCAGTTTTCCGGGCAGGCTCGAAATATCCAGTGCCCCTTTTCGACGGGTCAGATCGCGCGCCTTTCTTGCCGCATCTCGTGCCATGGCAGCCTCTGCAGCCTTGCCAATAATACGCTTGGCCTCCTGAGGATTCTCTTCGAACCACTCAGAAAGCTTTTCAGCCACCTTGCTCTCTACCGCCGGACGCACTTCAGAGGAGACCAGCTTATCCTTGGTCTGGGAAGAGAACTTCGGATCGGGAACCTTGATTGACAACACTGCGGTAAGGCCTTCACGGCAATCATCACCTGTCAGGGCAACCTTATGTTTTTTAAGCAGGCCATTAGCTGTTGCGTAGTTGTTGATACAGCGGGTCAGGGCCGCGCGGAAGCCAGCCGTATGGGAGCCACCATCACGCTGTGGAATGTTGTTGGTGAAACAGAAAACATGCTCCTGATAGACATCGGTCCACTGCATGGAGAGCTCAATGCCGACATCATCCTTTTCACCTGTAATAGTAATACACTCTTTATGCACGGGTGTGCGGGTACGGTTCAGATGCTCTACAAACGCGGTAATGCCGCCCTCATACTCAAAGAGCTGGCGATTATCATCGCGCTCATCGATCAGCTCAATGCGAACACCGCTGTTCAGGAAGGAGAGTTCACGCAGGCGTTTGGCCAGCGTATCAAAAGACATGTTGCGATGAGAAAAGGTGTCCAGACTTGGCAGGAACCTGACTTCTGTGCCGGTACCTTTGGCTTCGCCCACGATCTTAAGTGGTTTTACAGTATCACCATGCTCAAAACGGCAGTAGTGAACTTTGCCGTCACGGCGAACTTCCAGCTCCAAATATTCCGACAGTGCGTTAACCACAGACACGCCCACGCCATGCAGGCCGCCGGAGACTTTATAGGAGTTGCTATCAAACTTACCCCCGGCATGCAGTACGGTCATAATCACCTCCGCAGCAGAGCGGTTCTCTTCCGGATGCATGTCCACAGGGATTCCACGCCCATTATCACGAACGGTCACCGAATCATCCGAATGCAGGATCACCTCAATCTTATCGCAGTGGCCAGCCAGCGCCTCATCGATCGAGTTGTCCACCGCCTCATAAACCATATGATGCAGGCCGGTACCATCGTCTGTGTCGCCGATATACATGCCCGGACGTTTCCGTACCGCATCAAGGCCTTTAAGAACTTTGATGCTATCCGCACCATATTCCTGGTTTTCCACTTCACTCATGCTGCTTTCTCCATTTCGTGGTCGACTGCTGCTTTCATAGCAGGCCGAATTGCACGCATTCCATTCTCATTTTCCACACATTCTGACAGGTGGCTTTGATGGATCACTAAATTTTCCGGCATCTCAACAGTATTAGGAACCGTCATCAGGGTCTGACCCCGATAGGAGCAGAGCCTGCTCATAAGACGCTGCTGCCGCTCAGCATCCAGCGCTTCCAGACAATCATCCAGCAACAGCAGGGGTGCCAGATGCCGACTCTCCAGTCGGGCAGCGCATTCTGCCAGCCTCAGGGCCATGGCGGCCAGCTTTTGCTGTCCCCGGGAGCCTACCGAACGAATCTCCCGACCATCAAAAAGAATCTTCAGGCGATCACAATGGGGGCCTGCCTGCAGGCGGCCTACTCTTGCATCATCATCCCGCCTGGTTGCCAGACGTTCAACCCAGGCTTTTTCACCATCGGGAGCCGTTGATGTCAGCTCCAGTTTCAGCGTGGCCTCCATCAACTCATATTCATTTTCAAGTAGACGGTTCAGATCATTAATCATCTCACACCTGGCACTGATTACCTGCTGCCCGGCAACTACAATCTGATATTCCCAGGCATCAAGTTCGGATGATGCGCTGTGTCGTCTGACCAGACGGCCTCGCTGCATCAAGGCGCGAAGATAGTTCTGATAGGCACGATAGGTGGCTGGATTAGATGCATGAATCACACTATCGAGCCATCTGCGCCGTTCTCCCGGTACGCCATCAACCAGTTTCCCCGCCTGTGGGGCCTCTACCACCACCGGCAGTGTTTCGATCAGCTCTTTACGCCGGGAAATTTTCCTTCCCTGCAAAATAATCTCGCTCTTTCCCCGCCTGCCTGTCAGATCCACATACATCGGCCCGTAACGCTTCCAAACCCCTGATATCTTAAAAGCATCCGCTCCCCAGCGCAGAAGCTCCGGATCGCGTGCCTGCCTGAATGAGCGCCCATGTGCCATCATATAGACGGCCTCCAGCATGGTTGTTTTGCCAGAACCGTTACAGCCTGAAAGAAGGTTAACCCCCTCTTCGCACTGCCAGCTGATTTTTTCATGGCAGCGGAGATCAGAGAGGGTGAGCTCCCTGATAGATAGGCATGGAGATCCTGTCATGGGTGATCTGCTAGATACGCATCGGCATCACAACATATTTCGATGCATCACTACCCTCTTCCAGTAACAGTACCGGGGAGAGATCATCTTTTATCTGAATTCTGATTCGATCAGAGTGGACCGCTCCCAACACATCCCTCAGATACCGGCCATTAAACCCGATACAGATATCTTTTCCTGAATAATCAATATCAATAAACTCTTCCGCCTGCTCCTGTTCGGTGTTATGGGCCGAGATATGAAGGGCGTTTGTGGAAAATTGCAGGCGTACATCATGTGTAAACTCATTCGCCACAATCATACTCCGGCGCAGAATCTGATCCATATGTCCGCGATCAATAATAACCTCTTCCGGGTTATCAGATGGAATCACATCGTCATAAACGGGGAACTGCGCATCAATCACTTTAGATGTCAGACTATGTTCACCGGCATCAAGACGTGCCTGACGTTTACCCAATGAGAGTGTGACCTGAGACTCCGCCTCTTCACAAATCTTTCTGATCTCTGCTACTGCTTTTCGTGGAACAATCGCACTGCAGCTCTCCACCTGTTGTTCCAGGCGAGCACCGGCCAGTGCCATTCTGTGTCCATCGGTTGCAACCAGCTGAAGTCCATGCTCTGGTGAAATTTCAAACAGTGTGCCTGTCAGATATTTACGGGTCTCATCTGTCGACATTGAGAAACTGGTTGCTGCAATCATGGCGGCAAGATCTTTACCATTGATTTGAATAGAAAAATCAGTATCCGGGTCAGGGAGGCCGGGATAGTCACTGGCTGGAAGGGTGGAGAGCCGGAACTTTGAACGGCCGCTCTTAATCTCCATAAAAGAGGCTTCGGTTTTCAACTCTACATCACTGTCCACATCCAGCTCTTTAACAATATCAAACAGTTTTTTCGCAGAGAGGGTTATGGAACCTTCACTCTGAATGTTTGCTTCTACTTCTGAACAGATACCAATCTGAAGGTCTGTAGCTACAATTTTCAGTTTTTGCCCGGATGTCTGCAGCAGTAGATTCGAGAGAATGGCATTGGTACTTCTCTTCTCAACAATATTTTGGCAACGCTGCACATGCTGCAAAAAAGATGTTCTGGGTACGGTGATGTGCATCTTAACTCCTTCTTTAATACTTTAATACAATATATATAGTCTTACTAGTAGGGGGTGTTAATAACGTGTATAAGACAATTATTTACATGTTTTTAAATAGTTATGTAGAACACTCCTGTGTATAACTACTCTCTCTCCCTGTGTACAGTGTGTGTGATTATGAGCAATATTTAACCACATCTCTCAATCAGGCAAGTAACCCAACAGTTATCCACAACAAACCCTATAACCTTTCTACAACTTACTCTTTTTTTCAATCATTTTATCACGCTGGATGAAATTAATATTATGGTTTAAGGAGACTTAACAACCGCTTCACCTCATCATCAAAATCTTTATTTTCATTTCGCATCTGTTGAATCTTTCTATGTGCATAGAGAATAGTGGTGTGATCTTTTCCACCAAATTTCTCACCAATCTCCGGAAGAGAGTGTGTGGTAAGCTCTTTAGATGCATACATAGCAATCTGGCGTGGAAAGGCAATGGTGCGGTTACGTTTTTTGGATACCATGTCCTGCGTCCTGATATTGTAGTAGTTTGCAACACCTTTCTGGATATCATCGACTGAGATAATCCGCATATCTTCCTGAAGCTGATCCCTGAGAACATGGCGAGTCACCTCCATGTCGATCACTTTATCTGTCAGTTTTGCATAGGCGGTGATACGGGTAAGGGCCCCTTCGAGTTCACGAACATTGTTAGTGATTCTGGATGCAAGCAGATAAGCTACTTCTCTGTCCAGTGTGACCCCGGCCAGTTCAGCCTTACTTGCTAGAATCGCAAGTCGGGTCTCCAGGTTGGGTGGCTGGATATCGGCGACAAGCCCCCAGTTAAATCTGGATCTCAGACGCTCTTCAAGATGGCTCATCTCCCTGGGACTTCGATCCGACACCAGAATGATCTGTTTATGAACTTCATGCAGGGCATTGAATGTGTGGAAGAACTCTTCCTGCGTGCTGGTCTTTCCGGCAATAAATTGAACATCATCAATAATCAGGACATCAACCTTCCGATACTGTTCACGGAACTGATGGGTGGCGTTATTGCGAATGGCTGTAATGAGCTCATTGGTGAAACGTTCACCTGTCCTATAGGCAATTTTGATATGATCCTTTAGCATCAGTTTGTTCGCAACAGCATTAATCAGGTGGGTTTTGCCTAAACCTACACCGCCATGAATATAGAGTGGATTATAGCTTTCACCCGGCTTGTCGGCGACAGCCCGACTGGCGGCATAACAAAACTCATTACTGGAACCAACTACAAAATTATCAAATGTGAAACGCGGATCAATATAGCCATCAATACTGTTCGATTTTTTATTTTTCTGTTGGGGCTTATTCTCCGTTGGAAGTGTCAGAGATGGGTCAACTTCAAAGCGAACCCCAACATCTGATGAGAATACGGACTTAACAGAAGCGATAACTATTTTTTCACAGTCAGCTTTCAGGCCATCCAGAAAGATTCGGCTTGGTACCTTCAAAACCAGGCAGTTATTATCAAATTCCGGTTGAATGGGCATAACCCAAGCGTCAAACTTTGAAGGTGGAATGTTGTTTTTAAGTTGTTCTACAATGCTCTTCCAGCTCTTCTTCCAATCTTGATCTACCATTGGCTGAATAGTACATGCTTGTTTGTGCTTATCCACACCCATTCTCTACTTACAGAAATCTTGACTTTGGAACGTTGCAACATATGATTCGCGACCCTTCAAAAAAGAGGAGATGGTTATGAGTTTTACCTACAAGCCAAGCCGCATCCGTCGA
The DNA here is from genome assembly GCA_021545595.1 of Zetaproteobacteria bacterium. Lineage (GTDB taxonomy): Bacteria > Pseudomonadota > Zetaproteobacteria > Mariprofundales > Mariprofundaceae > WSZY01. The sequence continues at coordinate 9,983 of JAJRVG010000068.1, forward strand.
GCACGTACCCACGGGTTTCGCGCACGCATGGCAACCCGTTCCGGACGTGCAATTATTAATCGTCGCCGTGCAAAAGGGCGCAAACGGTTGTCTACCTGAGCAAAAGCTTTCCTCCCGAGTTCCGTCTGAGGTCAAAAACTGATTTTGATGCTCTAAAGAATGGACTTCGGCTTCACACAGATGGCCTTCGTTTTGTCTATCGTAAAAATTATCTTTCGCACGCACGCCTTGGGCTGGCTGTTTCAAAAAAATATGGTAACGCTGTAAAAAGGAACACCCTTAAACGCCTGCTACGTGAAAGGTTCCGCCAGCATTCGATTCGCACTGTATCCATTGATATTCTTGCTTTTCCGGCAGACAGTGTGGAGATATCATTTGACCTTGTATCTCAGATAGATCTTGCTCTGGACAGAATGATGAAGCGTGTGGATCGAACCGGATCATGAAATATTTAGCCGTCGGACTGGTTCGTTTTTACCGTTATTTTATCTCTCCTCTGCTGCCTCCTCGCTGTATTTATACCCCAACCTGTTCAGAATATGCCATCGAAGCGATAGAACGATATGGCGTAATCCGTGGAGGATGGTTAGCGTTCCGC
>JAJRVG010000069.1 GCA_021545595.1 Zetaproteobacteria bacterium
CACTTTTACTGTCATTATAATAGACATCACCCTTACATTTCGGGCATGCAAGAATATCCAGGAGTGCCTGATCAATCATGATGAACCTCGTTTATAAAACCCTAAAAAATATATTCCTGCACTTTTAGATGTCGGTAAAGAGAGTTGCAGGGTTGTTCTGAAAAAATCAGGACATCTTTACTGAAATCTTTGGCAAGACTAATCCGAAAGATCGATGAGATCACGGAATTATAATACTCAGGCTTATGTAGCATATATTGTAAACAGGTTATTGAATAAAATCTTTGATTACTTCAAATAGCCCGGCTTCTGCCATTGGCTTTTGTGTCAGAACCCAAAGCGGCCTGTCAGCAGGCCAGATATTTTGCAGTTTTACGGCGTCTTTTGAAGTGACGACCACGGCTTCATGATGATCAATAGCTAACTGAATCTCGGCAGTAGAAAACAGGTGGTGATCGGGAAAACTGTAGCTTTCGATGATATCAACACCCAGTTTCTCAAGGCTTTCAAAAAAACGTTGTGGGCGGGCGATAGCTGTAAGCGCAACAGCCCTGTCGGGTATCTCATGGTGGAGGCCGGCAACCTGTTCCAGTTGGCTCTCATTGCACCACCAGTGCCACTCTTTGTCGCTGCTAAGTGGTTTGAGCTCATCGGCCTCTCCGGTTCGTACAATCAGGCTGGCACGTATAAGGGATTGGGTTGGCTCTCTTAAGGGGCCGGCTGGAACAGGGTGGCCATTACCGATACCTTCAGCGGGGATGAGAACAATATCGCATACCCTCTCCAGCTGCCGATATTGAAAGCCATCATCAAGGATGATGATATCCCCATGTTCCTGTGCCATTTGTGCTGCGTGAACCCGGTCTTTTCCTGAGATGACCGGGCAGCCACTTCCCTGATACAACAGGACTGCTTCATCACCAACCTTCTGTGGATCACTGCTGTCAATGAGTAGTTCCGGCTTTCCCCCTTTACCGCCATCACCACGACATAGAATTACAGGCTGGAAGCCCTCATTTTTCAATACTATCGCAAGCCAGATTACAAAGGGGGTTTTACCACTTCCTCCTGCAGTAATATTGCCGACGGATATCATGGGGAGAGAAGGGGAGATCGATCTCCTTTTACGATTGTTCAGATTGTGTCGGTTGATGATCCTGTAAAAGTGACTTGCAGCCCTGAGGAGGAGCGGAGGCTGATCATCTGACCACCATATCTGTTCAATTTTCTGATACAGTCGGCACATCTACTTGCCCTCCATCTGTTTCTCTTTTAGTGGAGCCAGCCATGGCTGAATTGCGTGAAATACTCTATCCAGGACACCACTTTTCTCATTCATGTAGAGCGTGGCCTTGGCGTGGAGCTGCCGCAATTCGTCCGGGTGCTGAAGCAGGCGAACTACTGCATGTTTCACCTCCAGAGCGTCTCTGCAGACAATGGCGGCGTGGGCTGTTTGCATTTCGCTCATAATCTCACGGAAGTTTTGCACATGTGGACCTGTTACCACACCTCGCCCGCAGATGGCTGCCTCGAGTGGATTGTGCCCCCCGGTCGGAATCAGGGAGCCACCAATGAAGGCGATATCGGCAATGGTGAACAGCTTTTGCAGCACACCCATGGAATCAACCAGAATAATGCTCTCCGGATGCTGTTTCGGGCGGGAGCCCAGCTCGCTCCAGCGGCCAAAGCTTGCACCTGTTGCCTCAATCTGTTCGGCAACTGAATCAAATCGTTGAGGATGGCGGGGAACCAGAATCAACATCAGATTCGGAATAATATCTTTCCACAACGGCCACATGGAGAGAATCTGCTTCTCTTCGTCATGGTGCGTGCTGGCAGCAAGCAGAACAGGGCGCTCTCCGGATGGGTCAATCATCTCACGAATTCGGTCAGCATCTACTTCAGGTGGAGCGATGGCATATTTAAGATTTCCCACCGGCTCAATGCGTTGATCATCAATGCCCAGTTCAGAGAGACGGGCCGCATCCACACTACTCTGGGCGAGAAACAGTTGAACGGGTTGCAGCCAGCGTTTCCATAACCATTTTGTAGCTCTGTATCGGGGAAAGGAGCGATCGGATATGCGGGTATTAATACCAATCACCGGAATCTTTCGTTTTCTGCATGCATTCAGCATGCCCGGCCAGAACTCTGTCTCCGTCAGCAGAAGAAGCTTTGGCCTGATATGGTCGACGAGTCTGGCAATCCTGCCGGGAAGATCCCATGGCAGGTAGGAAATATGGATAGTCTCTCCAAACACTCTTTTTGCATGCTGCATACCGGTTTTGGTGGTTACGGTCAGGTGGATGGGGTGGTGATACTCCAGAAGGCGGGTTACCAGCGGTGCGATGGAGGCAATTTCACCTACTGAACAGGCGTGTATCCAGACACAGTCGGCGACGTGAGATGGTGGCAGTGCAAGTGCCATCTGTTGCTTCCACTTAAAGGGCAGTGCTTTAGAGTTTACTTCTGATTCGATCACATGCGTATTGCAACAGGATTGATTGCCGTCTTCCAGACAAATGTGTTATCAGTGCCGGGCTTTCAAGCGGGATTTATATTTTAATTCCCTTGTCTCAGTGATGGATATATGGTTGCATTTATTATATAAAAACAGGGTCTCTCTCCAGGGAGGATAGATGAATATTGATATTGAATGGCTTGAAGAACACGTGCTGCTTTGCAAGCTAAGCGGTGAAGACAGGGTGCTTGTGGCCGGCCTGTTTGAGGTGGCCAGTTATTCCAAGGGGGATGTGATTGTTGCCCAGGGCACACCAGGTGGCGAGCTCTACCTGCTGCGCTCCGGCAGTGCTGATATTACCTGCCTGTCAGGAGGGCAGAACATCCGGGTTGCTGTTGCCCGTGAGGCGTCACTGTTTGGTGAAATGTCATTTCTAACCGGTGATGTCGCCAGTGCAACGGTCACTGCAAAAGAGGATAGTGTTATTTATAAACTATCCCGTGGTGCATATTCAGAGCTGATGATTAAAAATCAGGATCTGGTTTATGCACTGTTTGCGCACATGCTGGTA
>JAJRVG010000070.1 GCA_021545595.1 Zetaproteobacteria bacterium
CAGGGTGTTGTTGCCGAGTCGTTGAACCTCTCCAAATTGAGTGGCTTTAAAACCGGCGGCACCATTCATATCGTCACCAATAATCAGATCGGTTTCACCGTGAATCCTTTTGATGCCCGTTCGAGCACCTACTGTACCGATATTGCCAAGATGGTTCAGGCACCGATTCTCCACGTTAACGGGGATGACCCTGAGGCCTGCTGTCTGGCTGTTGAGATTGCGGTAAAATACAGGAAGCAGTTTCGGGAAGATATTGTTATCGATATGGTCTGCTATCGCAGGCACGGCCATAACGAGACCGATTCTCCGGCCGTAACCCAGCCGCTCATGTATCGCCGAATTGATGAACATCCGACGCTGCTTCAACACTACCGTAAGCGGTTGATCGAGGACGGTATCATTACAGATCAGGATGCCGATGAGGTGGTAACATGGTATCGGGAGTGTATGGATGAGTTGCGTCGTGACCCGGACAGGCCACCACCATCGCCGGTCAACAGCCTGCAGGGTCGATGGGAAGGCTATCTGCGCAGGGCGGAAGCGGAGCCGGAAACTGCGATTGCTGTCGAGAGACTTGCGGAACTGGTGCGAAAGGCTCACGCGGTACCGGCTGATTTTTCATTGCATTCACTGGTTCGAAAAATCTATGACAACCGTATTCAGATGATGGATGGCATGAAACCCATTGACTGGGGATGCGCTGAAGCCATGGCCTACGCCACGCTGGTTGCAGATGGCGGTTGGGTGCGATTAAGCGGTCAGGACAGTGGACGCGGCACATTTTTTCATCGTCATGCCATTGTTTACGACCAGAAGAGTGGTAAGAAATATGTGCCTTTGAAAAAAGCAGGTGAAGGGGGGCTCTCCAATTTCCTTATCGTGGATAGTATGCTCTCGGAAGAGGCTGTCCTGGCCTTTGAGTATGGTTATTCGGTGGCCGAACCTCGTGCGCTGGTAATCTGGGAGGCACAGTACGGCGACTTCGCCAATGGAGCCCAGGTGGTGATTGATCAGTTTATTGCAGCCGGCGAGACCAAATGGCAGCGCATGAGTGGTATTGTACTCTGGCTGCCGCACGGCTATGAAGGGCAGGGCGCTGAGCACTCCTCGGCCAGACTGGAACGATATCTGCAGCTCAGTGCAGAGAATAATATGCAGGTGGTCTACCCGACAACCCCGGCACAGCTTTTCCATCTGCTTCGTCGCCAGCATATGATCAGTGTTCGAAAGCCTCTGATTATGATGATGCCAAAGAGTATGTTGAGACAGAAACTCTCTTTTTCATCACTTGATGAATTTGCGAACGGGAAATTTCTTTCAGTACTCGGCGAGGTGGACGGCGGCATCAATCGTGCCAAGGTGCGACGCCTTCTGTTCTGTTCCGGAAAGATATATTACGATCTTCTGGCAGGCCGCATGGAGCATCATATTGATGACATTGCAATTGTACGTGTTGAGCGCCTCTATCCGTTCCCGTCCGAAAGGTTGAAAAAGCATGCCGCATTGTATCCCAACGCATCCGAGGTGGTATGGGTTCAGGAAGAGCCGAAAAATCAGGGGGCCTGGTATCAGATCAAACATCATTTGAAACGTTCTCTTCTGCCGAAACAGAAAATGTTGTTTGTATGCAGGCCTGCTTCGGCAGCACCTGCAGTTGGATCGGGCAAACGCCATGCCGAAGAGCAGAAGAGAGTGGTTGAAAAGGCACTGGGTTTGGTGGAGATCGAAACTGCGAACCCCTAGAGGGGTGTTGATCAGTAAGCAAAAGACACAACATCGTTTTTCTTTTGCTTATGAATTCAAGGGTTCGCACCACTAATTTTAGCAGCTCATTCATGGGCTGCGCGGAAGCACTGAACAGATCACTGCTTTCTTAACTGGAGGAGTTTATGGCTGATGTTGAAATTAAGGTTCCGAGTCTTGGAGAATCCGAAACGGAAGCAACACTGATCGCATGGCTAAAGAGTGAGGGCGATGCTGTGGCTGTAGATGATGTTCTGGCTGAAATTGAGAGTGATAAGATCACTATGGAGATCACGGCACTGGATGCTGGAGTCGTGAAGAAAATTTTTAAGCAGGCTGATGAGGTTGTAGAGCCGGGTGAGGTTATCGCTCTGATCGACACCTCTGCTAAAGTGGCCATTGGCAAAACTAAGACCAAAAATGAGAAAAAACCTGAAGTTAAGGCCAAAGAGAAACCCGCTGAGGAAGCAGGGGTTGTTCAGCAGAAAGTGGAAGTGGTGTCCGAGAAGTCTCCGAAACAGCCGAAACCAGCTCCTATGCCGGAAGCCATTGAGGAGTCGGGGCTCCCTGAAAGAATAGAGGAGCGCGTTGCCATGAGTGGCCTGCGCAAACGGATCGGTGTGCGATTGAAAGATGCACAGAACACGGCAGCAATGTTGACTACATTTAATGAGGTCAATATGCAACCGGTGATAGATCTGCGTATGAAACAGAGGGACCGTTTTAAAGAGAAATATGGTGTTAATCTCGGATTTATGTCCTTCTTCGTGAAGGCGTGCGCACATGCGGCTTCAAAATCTCCGGTGGTTAATGCCTACATTGACGGTAAAGAGATCGTCTACCACAACTATATGGATGTTGGTGTCGCCGTATCCACTGACAGGGGTCTGGTTGTTCCTGTGCTCAGGGATGTCGGGCAGCTGAGCTTTTCCGAAATTGAGCAGGGAGTTGTCTCTCTGGCGGTAAAGGCCCGGGATGGTGGCCTGGTTCCGGATGATCTGAAGGGTGGAACCTTCTCGATCACCAATGGCGGCGTGTTCGGTTCTCTGCTCTCTACCCCGATTTTGAATCCACCTCAATCTGCCATTCTGGGCATGCACACGATTCAGAAGCGACCGGTTCCAGAGAATGACCAGGTTCTGATTCGACCCATGATGTACCTGGCACTCACCTACGATCATCGTCTGATCGATGGCCGTGAAGCGGTGCAGTTTCTTGTGACCGTGAAGGAGTATCTGGAACAGCCCGGTGTGGCACTGCTGGATCTGTAATCTCTGTACTTATCCGTCGACCAAGCCGCAAAGAAGAGAGGTGTTTCTTTATGCGCTGGTTACTGTTGATATTGATGGTCATGGTATCTACCCCGGTAGCGTGGGCGGTTGAAACCATTGAGCTTACCCAAACATCCTGTCAGTTCATTGAACCGGAAAAAGGTGATCAGCACTATCGGGGGAACAGTTACGAGGCTTGCCAGCGCTTCAATGAAAAAAGTGCTGAGGATCGGCTGGATCGATCCAAAGTAATAGAGCTAAAGCCGGGTGATTATCTGTTTCGTGTACACAACCGGGATGTGCCCTATGAACTGGGCTTCTGGTTACGCGGTGAGGGCATTGGGCGCCTGACGCTTCCATCTGTCTCAGGAGGTGGCATTGAGACAGGTTCGTTCAGGGAGTACCGCATCACCCTGAAGGAGGGTGACTATCGCTACTCCTGTCCGCTCAACCCGACGCCTGATTACAAACTGGTGGTGAAGCCATGAATCTGTCACTGTTCAAACGCTTTCTTCCCCTTATTCTTATAGCAATGGTGGTTGTGCTGTTTATGGCACTGGATTTAGGGCGTTTCACCAGTTTTGAATCTTTGAAAGAGCATCGTGAAGCATTGAATGGTTGGGTATCCATGCACCCGCTGCTTGCTCCGCTGGCCTATATGCTATTTTATATTGTCATCGTTGCCTTTTCACTGCCCGGTGGCGCTGTGATGACCATTGGTGGAGGCTTTCTGTTTGGAGCTTTTTTGGGTGGCATCTATGCGGTTGCCGGTGCCACCATTGGTGCGACAGCTTTGTTTCTGGTCGCCAAGACATCAATTGGAGATTTTTTGATGAGCAAAGCAGGTCCTGGTATAAACAGATTACAGGCTGGGTTTTCAGACAATGCCATGAGTTACATGTTTGTACTCAGGCTGGTTCCGATTTTTCCATTTTTTCTGGTCAACCTTGCACCGGCATTTTTAGGCGTCTCTCTTCGTGTCTACCTGATTGCAACCTTCTTCGGGATCATGCCTGCAACGTTTGTCTATGCGCTGGCAGGCAGTGGTCTGGGCAGTGTGTTTGATCAGGGTGGTGAATTTTCGATACAGTCAATTTTAACACCTGAAATGATGGCAGCCCTGGTTGGACTGGCGCTGTTATCACTGATTCCTGTAGCCTATAAGAAGTTCAGAAAGAATCGGGTGGCAACAGACGGGGAGGGTGCATGACAAAGCTGGTTCAGACGGATATTTGTATCATCGGGGCCGGTTCAGGTGGATTGTCTGTTGCAGCCTGAGCATCGCAGATGGGTGCAGATGTTGTGTTGATTGAGAAGTCCGAGATGGGCGGGGATTGCCTGAATACGGGCTGTGTACCTTCCAAGGCACTGCTGGCGGCAGCTCATGTGGCACAAAATATGCGGGAATCAGACAGGTTTGGGGTTAAATCGACGGAGCCTTCAGTTGATTGGGCTCAGGTGAATCAGCATGTTCACAGGGTGATTGCGGCCATTGCTCCCAATGATTCGGTAGAGCGGTTTGAAGGTCTGGGGGTGCAGGTTATTCAGGCCGCAGCCAGGTTTGTTGATGAAAAGACGGTAGAGGCAGGGGATGTTCAGATTCGTGCCAAGTATTTTGTGCTGGCGACGGGTTCATCGGCTTTTGTACCTCCTATTGAGGGAATTGATCAGGTCTCCTATTTCACCAATGAAAATATCTTTGAAAACCGGGATGCTGTGGATCATCTGATTGTGATTGGCGGCGGCCCGATAGGTATAGAGCTGGCACAGGCACACCGGAGACTGGGTGCAAAAGTTACTGTTATGGAAGTGGCCCGGTTGCTGATGAAAGATGACCCGGACCTTTCATCGATTGTGATAGAAAAGTTGCGGGATGAGGGTATCGCCTTCTATGAAGGAGGTCGTAATTTGCGTATTGAAAAGCGTGATGAGGGGTTTTCTGTGCATTGTGAAATGGATGGAGATGCGGTGTGCGTTGAAGGGTCACACCTTCTGGTGGCAACGGGACGTCGTGCTAATGTAAACGGGCTGAATCTTAAAGCGGCGGGGGTCAGCTTTTCTCCACGTGGTGTTGAGGTGGATTCAAAGCTGCGTACCTCCAATCGTCAAATCTTTGCCATCGGTGATCTGGTAGGTCCTTATCAGTTTACACATATGGCGGCATATCAGGCCGGCATTGTGATTCGTAATATGCTTTTTAAACTACCTGCCGGGGTCGACTACTCGGCTGTTCCGTGGGTGACCTATACTGACCCTGAACTGGCCCATGTGGGCATGAGTGAGGCTGATGCAAAAGAGTCCGGCAGAGATGTTCGTGTTCTGAAATGGAGCTTTGAAGAGAATGATCGTGCACAGGCGGAGAAGCGTACCGAGGGCATGGTCAAAGTGGTGACAGAGAAAAATGGGCGAATTCTGGGTGCGAGTATTGTCGGCCTGCATGCAGGCGAACTGATCCAGCCATGGATACTTGCCATTAGCCAGAAAATGAAGATCGGGGCAATGGCTGGAATGATTGCCCCATATCCGACACTGGCCGAAGTAAACAAACGAATTGCAGGAAGTTTTTATACGGAGAAGCTGTTTTCGGCCGGAACAAAGAAGCTGATCCGCTTTCTAATGCGTTTTTCTTAAATTTTAAGCAGAAGATTATAAACTGTTAAGCAGCAGGTGAACTTAAGTTTTCCTTGCCTATTGTATGTTTATAGGTCTATAAATAGGCTCTATACATTCCACTAGGAGGGAGTTATGAGACGTTTTCTATTATTATTTTCTGCAGTGATGCTGTTTTCAACCCAGGCCTTGGCAGGCGGCTTTATGATTGGAGAGATGTCTGCTCGCTCAACGGGTATGGCCAGCGCTTTTACTGCTGTTTCTGATGATGCTTCGGCAGCATGGCACAATCCGGCAGGTGTTGCCTTCTCTTCAGGAAGTCAGGTGATGGTGGGTGGTGATATTATTCTCACTCAGGGAGATTTTGCTTCAAATGCTTCCACAAAAGGTCTGGGGGGAGTACCAATCACAAATACTGCCAGTGCAGCCAAGAAGACATTTTTTGTACCTCATACCTATCTGACCTATTGGGATGAGAATTCGAAGCTGGGGGCATCCCTGAGTATCAATGCTCCATTTGGCTTGGAGACTGAATGGCCGACTACAGCAGCATTCTCCAGTAAAAATACCTTTTCACGTATCAATATGGTACTGGTTAACCCATCAGTGGTTTACAAAGTGAGTGACCGATTCTCTATTGCAGCAGGTGTGGATTATGCCAATCTGTATAATGTAGATTTAAACAATACCATTCAGAATCTGGGAGGTAATGGTGACGGTTGGGGTGGAAACGCCTCAGTGTTCTATAAGGGGGACGGGTTTAATGTTGGCGTGACTTACCGTTCAAGCATCAAGGTTAATGTTGATGGAGTTGCAACGGCTGTACCTGGTGGGGCTTTGGCGGGGTTTGGTGCAACAACATCGGCAGCAACTACATCCGTCACCTTGCCGGATCAGGTGAATGTCGGCCTTGCTTTTATGCCGGATGATCAGTGGCTGTTGAGCCTCGATATTGACTGGGTGAACTGGAAAACCTATGACTCTATCGATATTAACTATGCAAGCGCCGCTTATCGGGCTGTGCTGTCAGGGCTTCAGGGAGCTATTGGCGCTCCGGTGACTGGAAGCACGAACCTGCCACAAAACTGGAACGCAACTGTTGCATTCAGAGTCGGTGCTGAATGGAAGTACAGTCCTCAGATGCGAGCCCGCTTCGGTTATATTTTTGACCCATCTCCAATTGAGGACGCTGATTTCTCTCCATCCGTGCCGGGCAATGACAGGCATCTCTTTTCGGTCGGATATGGCTACGATATGAATCCCAATACCACGATCGATCTGGCTTACGCCTACGTCTATATTCAGGAAAGAAATCAAACGCAATCTCCAGCCACACCGCCGGGATCTCCAGGCACTGTGAAAAATGGTATATATAACGGTGATGCCCATATTTTGATGGCATCTCTTAACTATCTTTTTTGAGCTGAATCAGGCTGAGTAACATAAAAAGGGGCCTGAGGGTCCCTTTTTTGTTTTATGATTTTAAAAAGTGAAAGAAAGTAGCCTATAATGGTGACAAAGAGTTGAGTATTTTAATCAGGAGGCAGAAATGCAGTGGATTGTAGTGATAGGCCTGATACTTGTTTTACTGGTGTTGATTGCCCGTGTTCAAGCTCCGTTGATGAACTGGACGGTCGGTATAGTAGTGCCTCTGGTTATTCTTCCCATGATGGGAGTGATTGGATTTGGACTGGCTCTGCTCTTATGGGTTCTCTTCTTGCTTATCTTTGTTCCACTACATGTCGATGAGCTACGTCTGAAATGGATAACGGAACCTCTTTTTCATCACATGAAGAAATCACTTCCGACCATGTCCGAAACTGAACGTTCTGCGCTGGAAGCGGGAAATGTCTGGTGGGATGCGGAGCTGTTTCAGGGTAAACCTGACTGGGAGATGCTGCTCAACACACCTGCTCCTGTGTTAACTGATGAAGAGGAAGCCTTTTTAGAGGGCCCGGTTGAGACACTCTGTAGCATGCTTGATGACTGGGAAATTACCCACAAGCTCAATGATCTTTCACCGGAAACATGGAAATTTATCAAAGCCAACAAATTTTTTGGCATGATTATCCCTAAAAAATATGGCGGACTTGAATTCTCTGCTTATGCCCATTCTCAGGTGGTTCAGAAGATTGCCAGCCGCAGTGTCACTGCCACGGTAACCGTGATGGTACCAAACTCTCTGGGTCCTGCAGAACTATTAATGAATTATGGAACAGAGGAGCAGAAAAACCTTCTGTTGCCAAAGCTGGCAACAGGTGAAGAGGTACCATGCTTTGCTTTGACCGGCCCTGATGCAGGGTCAGATGCTGGAGCCATTCCTGATGTTGGCATTGTCTGTAAAGGTGAATTTCAGGGTAAAAAAGTACTGGGTTTTCGTATTAATTGGGAGAAGCGATATATCACACTCGGGCCAGTAGCAACATTGCTTGGATTGGCATTTCATGCCTATGATCCGGATCATCTATTGGGTAAAAAGGATGATCTGGGTATCACCTGTGCACTGATTCCTACAAAGGCTAAGGGTGTGAAGATCGGCAGGCGTCATAACCCACTCGATTCTGCATTTCAGAATGGCCCTAACTGGGGTAAGGATGTTTTTGTACCACTTGACTGGATTATTGGCGGGCAGGAGCAGGTCGGTAATGGCTGGCGCATGCTGGTTGAACGCCTTGCTGTTGGTAGAGGGATTTCTCTCCCGAGTATGAGTACAGGTGGAGGTAAGTTAGCAACCTATACCACAGGTGCTTATGCCCGAATCAGGAAACAGTTCAGGCTACCCATTGGTAAGTTTGAAGGGGTTGAGGAGGCGATGGCCCGGATTGGCGGGTTGACCTACATGATGGATTCAGCCCGGATGCTGACGCTTTCAGCTCTGAATCAGGGGGAGAGACCATCTGTTGTCACAGCCATTGTGAAATATTATCTCACCGAAGGTATGCGGCAGGCAGCCAATGATGCCATGGATGTACATGGTGGACGTGGTATCTGTTTGGGGCCATCCAACTATCTTGGACGCTTCTATCAGTCAGTTCCTGTCGGGATTACGGTTGAAGGGGCAAACATTCTAACTCGCACGATGATTATCTTCGGACAGGGAGCGATGCGCTGTCATCCCTTTGTGATGCGTGAAATGGATGCGCTGTCCGGTGAAGATGAAGAGGCATCACTCAAGACGTTCGATGCACTTTTAGTAGATCATATGGCTTATGTGATCGGAAATGTTTCCCGTTCGTTTGTATATAGTCTGAGTGGCGGGTATCTGGCTCCTTCACCTGTTTCAGGGAAAGGATCGGGAGAAGTCTCCGGATATTATCGACAGCTTGCCCGTTTTTCTGCAAGTTTTGCTGCCATAGCGGATGTATCCCTGCTGGTTCTTGGGGGAGCCCTGAAGCGGAAAGAGAAACTCTCGGGTCGCTTTGCAGATGTGCTGGGTTATATGTATCTCTGCTCATCTGTGTTGAAACGTTTTGAAGATGCAGGGCGTCCAGAAGGTGAGCTGCCTCTGGTGCACTGGTCATGCCAGCATGCACTTTATCAGATTCAGGAGGCACTACATGGAATTATTCGCCATTTCCCTGTCAGGGTTATCGGCTGGAAACTTCGGGCGTGGACATTCCCTTTAGGCAGACATTTGAATCCACCATCTGATTATCTGGGGCATCAGATTGCCAACATCATGATGCAGCCGGGGGATGAGCGAAGTGTGTTGATAGATGGCATTTATTTTCCCGATGATTCATCAGACATTATTGGACGGCTGGAACATACGCTGACACTGACGCTACAGAGTGATGAAATTGAAAATCGATTGAAGAAGTCAGGGCATGTTTTCCAGCCATCAGAGAGCTATGATCAGTGGCTCAGTGGCCTGAAAAGTGGCGATATAATCTCAAAGGATGAGGCAGCCCTTCTAAGTGAGGCGCAGCGTGCGGTTCGTGAAGTGATTATGATAGATGATTTTCCGGCCGGACGAAAACGAAGTCGCTAAAGGAGTGTAGTCCGGGTTTAGAGCCCGCCGCTTATCTTCCAGCCATCACGATCCCTGGTGAGTGTCAGTTGTTCACGCTGAACAATCTGGCGCCATTTTCCATCAGCCAATACTTTTAGCGTATAGGATTGATCGCAGCGGGCGAGCTTGTCACTCAGTTGTCGAATCTGGCGGCTGTGGGATCGCATCTCAGCCCTGTCAAACTTATCAAACAGTGCAACCATCTGGGCAACGACATCTACTTTGCTTCGTCCCTGATCATGGTAGTTACTGTAGATGAGGGCACTGTAGTCGGCAATGCTCCGCTGGCTGATGGCCAGGTCACGTGCATCCATAAGTTCGGTTATTTCACTCTTCTCCATCTCACCGCATGCCAGAAGAGCAGCAGTGATGATGAATAGCAGGATTCTGTTCATCTTAAACAGATTGA
>JAJRVG010000071.1 GCA_021545595.1 Zetaproteobacteria bacterium
AGTCATTTCAAATTCCTTTTAACCACAAAAACATCTCCCTTGAAAATCCCCGATGGGGGGAGCAGAGGCACGCAGTGCAATCTGTTAATTAATATTTAGCGAAGATTTTTCTTCGAGAACAAGGCGCGGGAAGTTTGAGGAGCGGAGTGTATGATGTCCATACATGAGCACCACAAAACTTTTCGCAACGCAGTCAATCGAAAAAAAGATCGCTAAATCAATCCCAGAAGTAGCCTTCTGTTGGAGAGGAGGCAGAAGCAAACGCCCGCTTCGGCATCCGTCCTGACAGATAGGCTCCACGTCCTGCCCGAACCGCATCACGCATGGCACGTGCCATTCCACACTCATCCCTGGCTTCGGCAATGGCGGTGTTGATCAGTACCGCATCGGCTCCCAGCTCCATCGCCTTGGCTGCATCGGAAGCGGTTCCGATACCTGCATCGACAACAATTGGCACCTTCGCACGCTCTTTGATTACACGGATATTAAATGGATTAGCCAGCCCACGTCCTGACCCGATTGGATTGCCCAGCGGCATTACGGCCACACAACCAAGCTCTTCCAGTCGGGTCGCTACGATCGGATCATCATTTGTGTATACCATTACCTGAAACCCCTCCCCAACCAGTGTTTCGGCTGCCTTGATAGTCTCAACCACATTCGGATAGAGGGTCTGAGTGTCGCCCAGCACCTCCAGCTTCACCAGATCCCAGCCACCGGCCTCGCGCGCCAGCCTGAGTGTACGCACCGCATCTTCAGCACTGAAACAGCCTGCTGTATTGGGCAGGATGGTGTACTTCTTCGGGTCAATATACTCAAGCAGGTTCTCTTTACCCGGATCAGTGATATTCACACGACGCACAGCTACCGTAATCATCTCAGCTTCCGATGCCTCTGTAGCATCCCTGGTTGTCTGAAAATCCTTGTACTTGCCAGACCCGACAATCAATCTGGACTTGAACTCGTATGTCCCAACCTTTAGTACATCACTCATGTTTTCTCCATCCGCAAAAGAGTTTCCTACCTTTTGCTTAAAATCGTTTCGCAAGAGCACGGTCTTGCTTCATTTACAAGCTCATTACATTCACTTGCCCTACTTCCTGTAGGGAACTGACAGCTTCTTGAAGCTCTCCTCCACCCATGGAAGTACCCCAGGGCACTCTCTCTGCCTCTGGCATTTACCTTGGGTGACTTTTGATTCAGGCCATCCATGGCTATTGCGGATCAATCCATCATCCACCACCAATCATATGAACCACTTCAATCCGATCCCCTGCTTCAATCGTAGTGTCAGCATATTCACTCTTCGGAACCACTTCCAGATTACGCTCTACAGCAACCGTTCGCTTCTCCAGACCAAGCTCGATGACCAACCGGGCAATTGTCGTTGCTTCAGTCTCTATTTTCTCTCCATTAAGTTGGATGTTCATACTGGAAATTCACCTTTATTGCACCAAACTAAACAAATCCGGGCTATTTTTTACACAAAACCGGCAAAAAACCGTCAATTAGCGTTTGACCCGATTTTTCCAGCCGCGTAGCTTGGCCCGCATGCTAACAGCATCTGCCTCAACGCCCAACACAGAGAGTGGGGAGAGTCCCAAGCCAGCTCCTACGCCGGATAACTGGCATGGCGTTACTGAAGGGCTGAACAAGGCTCGGGAACATGTATGTAACGGCCTCTACCAGGAGGCGGTTGATACGCTGAAGGAGATTCTCGAATTTGCCCCGTCCGAGCCTCGGGCATGGAGTATGCTTGGAGAGATTCTCCACAAACATGGTCATACCGAAAAGGCTGCTGCCTGCCACAAAAAGGCTTCAGCACTGGACGCCAGCTCAAACCTGGATAACAGCACCATACCCGCATCCGAACGGTTGGCTAAGCTATTGTGGAGTCAGGGTGAATCCGATGCGGCACGGGCCATGCTTGCCCTGCTTCTGCTACGTAAGCCGGAGGATGAGAGCCTGATTGAAATGCGTAAAGCCTGGAACAGGACCTCTCCGGAGACTCAATGATGAAGCAGTTACATATTCTTGTTCTCAACGGCCCCAACCTGAACCTTCTCGGCACACGCGAGCCCGGCCACTATGGAGCCGAGACCCTTGCCGAGATTAATCAGAAGCTGGTCTCTCTGGCTGACACCCTGGGTGTTGAGCTGACAACGCTACAGAGTAACCATGAAGGTGAGCTGGTCGAGTATATCCAGAAAGCCGGGCAGGATAGCGTTGATGGGATTGTCATCAATCCTGCTGCCTACACCCACACCAGCGTTGCACTTCGGGATGCCCTGCTGGCAACCCGTATCCCTTTTGTAGAGGTGCATCTCTCCAACATTCATAAACGGGAAGAGTTCAGACACCATTCGCTTCTCGTTGATGCTGCCATCGGCACAGTCGCCGGCTTCGGCCCCTCATCTTATACGATGGCACTTCGCGGCATTGTTGAACAATTACAATATAAACAAGGAGAATAATCTTGGATATTTCTCAAATACGTAAACTGATTCG
>JAJRVG010000072.1 GCA_021545595.1 Zetaproteobacteria bacterium
AGCTTGCATTGGCGGCAGGCACATCCACCAGCGCCCTGGCCACGGCCTTGATGATGAAGTCATTCACACTCAGCTTGAATGCGCCATCAGCGGCTTCATTCAGCTGGGCACGCAGATCCATCAAACGATCCATCTCTACATTCGCATTCAGATAGAAGTGGGGAACCTGCTGCTTTGACTCGGTCAGGCGGCGGGCAATAGCCTTGCGCATCATCGAGTTCTCAACAGGCTCAAACTCATCCTCGTGGTATGGCAATGGGCCGGTTGGCATCGGGCGTGGGGCAGGTGGCACCACTGCTGCCGTTCCTGCGCCAAGACTGATGCCACGCCTGGCAACCTTCTCAACATCACCTTTGGTAATGCGCCCTCTCGGACCCGTGCCTGTGATGGCTGCCAGATTGATGCCTTTCTGTCTGGCCAGACGCCGTGCCAGCGGGCTGGCCTTGATCCGTTTGGAATCCACAGCTACATCTACAACGGCTTCAACCGCCAGAGCAGGGGCCGGTGTGGTGACGGGAGCAGGCTCTGCCGGGGCTGCCTCTACTGGTGCGGCTTTTTCAACTGGAGCCGCTTCAGCAGTTGGCTGATAATCGGCCGGAACCTCTTCACCATCTTCGGCAATCACAGCAATGGGTGCTCCAACGACAACAGTTGCTCCTTCAGGTGAAAGAATTTTGTGCAGCACGCCCTCATCGACCACTTCCATCTCCATGGTCGCCTTGTCGGTCTCGATCTCCGCCATCACTTCACCGCTTTCCAGCCTGTCACCCTCTTTCTTCAACCAGCGGGCGATCCTGCCTTCCGTCATGGTTGGTGAGAGCTGAGTCATTAGTAGATCAATTGGCATGTTACTTCCTCAATTCCGGTTACAGACTGTACGGGCAGCTTCAACAATCTCGGCCACACTCGGCAGGGCCAGCGTTTCCAGGTTCGCAGCATACGGCATCGGTACATCTTTACCTGTCACACGCACGACTGGCGCATCCAGATCATCAAAGGCTTTTTCCATGATCCGTGCAGAAATCTCTGCCCCGATACCGGCAAAACGCCACCCCTCTTCAATCACAACAGCACGGTTGGTTTTAGCAACCGATGCCAGAATCGTAGCTTCATCAAGCGGCCGGATGGTGCGTGGATCAATCACCTCGGCATCAATGCCCTGTTTGGCAAGCTCTTCAGCCGCAGCCAGTGCATAACCGGTCATGCGTGAATGTGCTACCAGTGTCACATCCCTGCCTGCACGTTTTACATCAGCCTTGCCCAGAGGAACAATATATTCACCTTCAGGAACTTCAGCCACATCACCATAATTTATCTCATTTTCAATAAAGATCACGGTATCATTATCACGAATTGAAGACGCCAACAGGCCTTTGGCATCCGCAGGGTTGGAGGGCATCACCACCTTCAAACCCGGTATATTCGCATACCAGTTTTCAAGTGCCTGGGAGTGCTGCGAGCTGACACGTGCCGCCGCACCACCCGCGCCACGAAATACCATCGGGCAACTATACTGGCCACCGGTCATATATTTCATTTTCGCAGCCGCATTCACGATCTGATCCATTGCAAGTATGGCAAAGTTCCATGTCATAAACTCAATAATCGGGCGCAAGCCCGCCATTGAAGCGCCAACACCGAGGCCTGCAAAACCAAGCTCGGTAATCGGTGTATCAATCACACGGCGTGGACCGAACTTCTCCAGCATCCCCTGTGATACTTTATACGCACCATTGTATTCAGCGACCTCTTCACCCATCAGGAATACGCGATCATCACGCTCCATCTCATTGCACATCGCCTGATTCAGTGCTTCACGGTATGTAATCTTTGCCATCAGTGCCCCATCCTCAGCATATCTTTCATTTCAGCACGGAGCACTAGCCCACCTGCCCTGGATAGGGATATGCACCCGGAATTTCATCGCTGATAACATCCTTCCACAAAACGGAAGGATCAGGCTCCGACTGGGCTTCTGCCGCTTTCGCTACAGCCGCGACCTCTTTCTTAATCTCTCTATCTTTTTGCTTAAATGCATCTTCCGTTGTCAGGCCTGCATCAACCATCTGTTTCTGCAGGCGAGCAATCGGATCCCGTCCTGAACGCCACTCATCCACTTCATCACGCGTCCGGTAGGTTGCAGGGTCTGACATGGAGTGCCCACGATAACGGTAAGTCATCATTTCAACAATAATCGGGCCCTCGCCTGAGCGTGCATGTTCAAGTGCTTCGGACGTCTTCCGTTCCACCTCCAGCACATCCATACCGTCCACCTGCATACCCGGAACCTTAAAAGAGATGCCACGCTTAAATAGGTGTGTTTCCGCCGAAGCCCGACTGATTGACGTGCCCATCGCGTACTGATTATTTTCAATCACAAACACCACAGGCAGCTTCCACAGAGCTGCCATATTGAATGACTCATATACCGCACCTTGGTTGATGCCACCATCACCCATGATGGTAATGGACACACGTTTATCATCACGGTATTTGCTGGCAAAACCAAAACCGATACCAATCGGAACCTGCTCACCAACAATGCCATTACCACCGGCAAAGTTCTTTTCAGCATCAAACATATGCATGGAGCCGCCCTTGCCGCCCACAACACCACCGGCACGCCCTAGAAGCTCAGCCATCACAGCAGTCGGGTCGGAGCCACGTGCCAGAATATGTCCATGATCACGATAGCTGGTCATCATATAATCGGTGGATTCAGCCGCCTCTTCCATGCCCACACAAATTGCTTCCTGGCCATTGCAGAGATGGCAGAATCCACCAATCTTCTTCAGGCCATACATCTGGCCGGCCTTCTCTTCAAAACGCCGGATGTAAAGCATCATGTCGTGCATTTTATGCAGGCTCTCCGCAGAGTAGTCGCGACCCTCATGTGTCAGCCCTTTGGCCTTCACCTGTTTTTTCTTTGCCACCATGGCGCCCCCGTTTGGAAATGATAGACGGCGAATTATGCCGTAGCTGCACTCCCGCAGCAACCAATGGCAAATTATGGTTATCATTTTCCGGATAATTTTGATATGATAAAAACCCTTATTTTTCAATACCTGCGCCCTAAAGTCTGAAAGGGCGGGGTCGAGCAGTGATTGCGATGCAAAAGGGTATGTTTCATACTCTTGCACTCTGGAAAAAGAGGCCACTTTTGGAGCAGGTAGATGGGTCAGAATGATCGAATAGTTTACTCTACGGAGCATGGGCAGATGGCCAGGGCCATGGAGAAGGCGCCTGACAGTAGAAAACATGGTAAAGGCAAAAGCTCCAACACTTCTTCCCCCGCTATCAGGAATCCGAACAAGCAGGGTGTCCGTATCCGCCGTGAGTCAAAAGGGCGCGGTGGCAAATGTGTATCCATCATCGACGGTCTACCTCTGGACGGAAAGGGAATGAAAACAGTGCTGAAAAAACTGAAAAGGCAGCTTGGCACAGGTGGTGCCATAAAGGGTGACTCTGTCGAAATCCAGGGTGACCATCGTGAAAAACTCCTCCTCCTGCTGGAGAAAGAGGGCCATAAAGCCAGGCTGGCCGGTGGCTGACCTGTTTAGTGGCCACGTCAGCGAGGTGGGGATAGGATTGTATAAATCAAAAGGTAATATAAAATTGGCAGGCCTGTTATACTCAGTACTGCAACACGAACAGCAGCCTCCTTTTCAGGAGCACTCAAAGAGATCAACGTGATTTTAAAGCGAGAACAACACGATGAATAAGAAAGACATGACAGCTAATCTGGACCTGACCAAGCATGATGCCGGTACGGG
>JAJRVG010000073.1 GCA_021545595.1 Zetaproteobacteria bacterium
CAGGCTTACCAAGCTGCTGTGCGGCATGAATATGGGTGCGGAAGCGACTCTCCTGAACCGCCGGGTCAACATGGTGGCGAAAGAAGTCCATGCCTGTTTCACCAATGGCAACACATCTGGGATGCTCTGCGAGCGTGCAGAGCTGCTCAACGGTCGGCTCTTTATCCACCTCATGGTTGGGATGAATACCAACAGAGAACCAGACGCCATCATGCTGTTCCGCCAGAGCCTGTAGTCTGGAGAGATGTTCAAAATCAACCGCTACCGAGACACAGCAGTCAACGCCCTCCTCCCGCATACGCGCAAACACTTCAGCCCGATCATCCTCAAATTGTGGAAAATCAAGATGGCAGTGTGAATCAAAAAGGGAGAGTTCAGCGTTGTCAGCCATTCATGATTGCCTGCAGGTGTTTCAACTGTACGTGGTGCAGCTTCAGCGCATGTGGATTGGAGAAGATCACAACGCCATCATGATCGGGTTCGCCGAGCCCGGAGACGACAAGATCAGCGCCGTTGAAATCATGAAGTTTGGTGTAATCATTTACCGTAACAACACACTTCAGCCCGGCCGCACTGGCCGATTTCCAGCCATTCTCCGAGTCCTCAAGGGCCATGGTGTTCTCCGCTGGGATGCCCAGCTGATCCATCGCATAGGTGTAGATGTCAGGGGCAGGCTTTTTGGCCGGGACAATGTCACCGGCAGCCATGATAGCAAAACGGTCAAACCACTCGTGTCCCAGTGAGTGTTCAATCAGGGCATCAAGTGCTGATGGTGTTGTCGTGGTTGAAATGCCTAGCGTAATGCCCGCCTCACAGGCCTCCTCAAGCAGGCGGTGAACACCCGGACGGAGGGGAATACGCCCTTCAGCAATCAGGCTCTGATAATGCTCGGTTTTGCGGGCATGCAGGCCTGCAATCTCTTCATAGGGCATATCCGGCATATCACCACGTTCAATATCAAACTGGATACGCTCCTTACCACCTGTTACGGCAAGCAGCTCTCCGTAGGTTGGCACATCCCATTTGCGACTATGCCCCGCCTCCTCAAAAGCCATGTTGAATGCAACCCGGTGACCATCACGCTCAGTATCGGCCAGCGTGCCGTCCACATCCCAAAGAATACATTTCAGTTCCGCCATCATCATCTCCTGAAGGATGCCATGCATCCGTGCGGCCCATGGACGGGACGCCAAAATTATTCGCGTAAGCGGTTGATTTTGTAAGTAAAGGTGAAACCACGTTTTGCCTTTACATCACTAATAAGTGCATGGAAGCGCTTATTCACATCTCTCAACCCTCGCACTCTATCGACAAAGGCACTAAAATTCGCGTTATGGATATGTCGACGATTCATGCGCCTGAAATTCAAACAGAAAAGCCGCAGCTGAAAAAGCCGCCAATGTATAAGATTATCATGCTCAATGATGATTATACGCCTATGGAGTTTGTGGTTGACCTGCTCTGCAGCCTGTTTAGAAAGTCCGGAGATGAAGCATCAAAGATCATGTTACGTATTCATCATGAGGGGCAGGCTGTCTGTGCTGTCTGCCCAAAAGATGTTGCAGAGAGCAAAGTGGCTCAGGTAGAAAGTTACTGTGAAGCACATGGGCACCCACTCAGGTGTAGGATTGAGGTAGATAGTCACGACTGATAGACTGGCAAGAGACAATGAGGCTTCAGAATTCTGACTTGCTGACGGCAGATTATAAAATGAGGTGGCAAATATGGGAATCTTGAATGAAGAGCTTGAACAGTCACTGAATGATGTATTCCGTGATGCACATATGCGTCGCAGCGAGTTTGTCACCGTTGAGCATCTGCTGCTCGGTCTGCTTGATAATCCTGAATCAAAAAAAGTTCTGGAAGGCCTGAATGTAGATATCACCGGGCTTCGAAATGAACTTAACAGCTTCATACAGGAACACATTGCACTCCTTCCTGAGGATGCTGGTGAGACCACTGCCAGTATCGGCCTGCAGCGGGTTATTCAGCGCGCTGTGATGCATGTCCAGTCTGCCGGAAAGCATGAGGTGACCGGCACCCATGCGCTGGTTGCCATCTTCTCCGAGAAGGATTCACATGCTGTCTACTACCTGAACACCCTGGGCGTTACCCGCCTTGATGTTGTGACTTATATCTCCCACAGCATGATGGATAGCAACAAGGAGCTTCAGCAGCCAAGGCCCGGCATCGGTATCGATCAGCCGGACTCACAGGCGTCTCCCCTCAAGCGCTACTGTATCAATCTTATAGAGCGGGCCAAAAAAGGAAAAATTGATCCACTTATTGGACGCAGCGAGGAGCTCTCACGCTGTATGCATATTCTCTGTCGCAGAAGAAAGAACAACCCCCTTCTGGTAGGTGAAGCCGGTGTTGGTAAAACTGCCATAGCCGAAGGCCTGGCCCTGAGAATTGTAGGTGCAGACGTTCCCGAGCTGCTGTTGCATGCAAATGTTTACTCACTTGATATGGGAGCACTGCTCGCGGGCACCAAATACCGTGGTGACTTTGAAGAGCGTCTCAAGGCTGTACTTCATGCTCTGGAAAAAGAGCCCAATGCCATTCTCTTTATTGATGAGATTCACACCATTATTGGAGCAGGTGCGGCCAATGGAAGTGCCATGGATGCCTCAAACCTGCTTAAGCCTGCATTGGCCAATGGTGAACTGCGTTGCATCGGGGCTACAACCTATCAGGAGTATCGCCGTGTTTTTGAGAAGGAGACCGCCCTCTCCCGTCGTTTTCAGAAGGTGGATGTTGATGAGCCCTCTATTGAGCATACCATCGAAATTTTGTACGGATTGAAATCACGCTTTGAAGCGCATCATGAAATTCGGTACAGCCGCAAGGCGATTGAAACTACAGCCAAACTGGCTTCGAGATACGTTACGGATAGAAAACTGCCGGATTCGGCGATAGATGTGCTGGATGAAGCTGGCGCAGCTATTCACCTGCTACCAGCCAAAAAGCGTAAAAAGCAGCTGGGTATCTCTGATATTGAAGCAACCATTGCCAGAATGGCACGCATTCCTGCACGACAGTTGTCTGTATCGGATAAGAAAGGGCTGCGCAATCTTGAGCGTAACCTGAAGCTCTCTGTCTTTGGCCAGAATCATGCCATTGAGCAGCTGGCAGCCAGTATCAAGCTCTCCAGAGCCGGCCTCACCCAGTCTGAGAAACCGATTGGTAGTTTTCTGTTTACCGGGCCTACGGGCGTGGGTAAAACCGAAGTAGCCAGACAGCTGGCACGAATCATGGGTATTGAGATGATTCGGTTCGACATGTCGGAATATATGGAATCACATGCTGTTTCACGCCTGATTGGTGCGCCTCCAGGCTATGTCGGCTTTGAACAGGGTGGTTTGCTGACCGAAGCTGTGACCAAAACACCGCATGCGGTTCTGCTTCTGGATGAGATAGAGAAGGCGCATCAGGATCTGTTCAATATTCTGCTTCAGGTGATGGATTATGGTCGCCTGACTGATAACAGTGGCCGCTCTGCCGATTTCAGGCATATCGTCCTGATTATGACCAGTAATGCAGGTGCGTTTGAAATTCAACAGGGCACGATGGGATTTAATCCCCGACCCCGCACGGATGCCGATGAGGAGGCAATCAAGCGCCTCTTCACGCCTGAGTTCCGTAATCGTCTGGATGCCAGCATCGGCTTCTCAGCCCTTGATAAGGACACTATTCTGCATGTGGTTGATAAGTTCCTGGTAGAGCTTGAGATACAGCTTGCAGAGAAAAAGGTTGAACTGGAAGTAAGCCACAAGGCAAAGGCATGGCTGGCTGAGCATGGACATGATCCATTGATGGGTGCCAGGCCGATGGCTCGCCTGATTCAGGAGAGGATCAAAAAACCTCTGGCTGAGGCTATTCTCTTCGGTGAGTTGCAAAAAGGCGGGGTTGCTAAAGTGGGTATGAAAACAGGTAGTCTCTCTATCACTTATCCGGCAACGGTCGGTTGAGGCAGATATTTGTGCCAGATCAACACCATGCCAGATGCTGCCTGTGATTGAACGACCCAGAGGCAGGAAGCCTGCAAAAAATTATACTGATCCATTTTTAGGCAGTGATGCTTCCGCCCCACAGCCGGTACAGATGTATCCGATTGGTGTGGTGCACAGCCCGTTTAAAGAGCGCTATGCAGCTCCCAGACAGCCTGCTCTGGGAGAAGCTGTCACCGCCTCCATTGAACTGAACAGAGGTATGAATCTGGAGCAGGCCATTAAAGATCTTGAGAGCTTCTCTCATATCTGGGTCATCTACTGGATGCATCTGAACCAGGGCTGGAACCCAACGGTCATACCTCCAAGAGGGCCTAAAGAGCGGCGGGGCGTGCTTGCCACCCGTGCACCACACCGTCCCAACAGCGTAGGTCTCTCTGCTGTCAGGCTTGTTGGCGTCAAAGGTCGGATGCTGGAGATTGAGACGCCTGATATGCTTGATGGAACGCCTGTTCTCGATATTAAGCCATATATTCCCTACGCTGACTCGCTCCCTGATGCCTCGCATGGCTGGCTGCTTGATGCAGGGTTAATAGTATCTTGACTTCACCCTCCTACAGCTAACAATCAACCTATTATGCAATGCCCCAGCTGCGGTACCTGGTATGCCGATACTCAGGCTTTCTGTCTCTCCTGTGGGGATATTCTGGCCAAAGGGAATATCCCCGCAAAAATCGGCCACTATCGACTGGTTCGGCCCATTGGCCAGGGCGGCATGGGTATGGTTTTTCATGCTTTTGATGAAGAGCTGGAGAGGGACGTTGCACTCAAGGTTTTGCACCAGCACCTGATAGAGGATCCCAAACAGCTGGAACGTTTTCGCCGCGAAGCACGTACGCATGGACAACTTAGCCATACGAATATCATCAGGCTTCTCGATTCCCACGATCACAAAAACACCATTGCCCTGATTATGGAGCTTATTGAGGGGTGCACACTTAAAGAGTTTACAAAATATCGGGGCCCGCTTGAGCCGGGTGAGATCATAACACTCTCCCGGGGCATTCTGTCAGGGCTGCAAATGGCACATCAACAGAATGTGACACATCGGGATCTAAAACTATCCAATGTGTTGCTGGAGGATGGTGGTGGAATCAAACTGATGGATTTCGGTCTGGCCAAAAGCAGGCAGAGTAAAGATGAGATTACAGCTTCAGGCATTGCCATTGGCAGCTATTATTATATGGCACCGGAGCAGATCGTGGGCAATACGATTGATGCCCGGACAGATCTTTATGCCTTTGGCATCATGCTTTACCGGATGGCCACAGGAACACTTCCATTCACCTCAAGCAGTGGCGGTGAATTTGAAATTATGGAGAAGCAGGTTAGCCATCAGCCAACACCCCCTGAAAGCATCAATCCTGAAGTATCTAACAGGCTCTCCGGGATCATCATGAATCTTCTGGAAAAGGATCCGGAAAATCGCCCTGCAGATTGTGGAGCAGTGCTGGAAATGATCAATCAGCTTGGTGACCCCACCCCGCTGTCACTCAAGACCACAAAAGAGCTGCCGCAGGCCTCAAGTTTCTCCGAGCTTCATGAGCAGCTGCAGAAAAAACCGGTTCAGAATAGGGCTGATGCAGGTGAAAGCGCTAACAGCTCCCAGGAAGATGTTATACCGGGCACACTGCTGTGGGCTTTTCAGGTAGCAGCAGAGGCTCCGGAAACCCCTCCGCTTGACCTGCGTTCACCTCCTCCCATCAATGCGGAAGTGCTGAAAAGATTAAAGTCTGCAATCAGTGACATTCCACCCCTGCCGGAGATATGGCATCGTATTCAGGCCATATTGAATGCGCCCGACGCCTCACCATCTGATCTGGCCGCAGAGGTGGAGCAGGATGCTGTTATCACAGCGCGTGTGCTGAAGGTTTGCAATTCGGCTGCCTATGCCGCGCCGGGAGCCAAATCGGTAACCAGTGTCGCCCTGGCCCTCACCCGATTGGGCATGGACAGAGCCCATGATCTGATACTGCAAACGGTGATTCCCAACTTTGGTGACAAGGAAGAATTCGACAGTGAAGTTCATCGGATATGGTTTCATAGTCAGGCCATATCACTCATTGCGAGAACACTGGCAGGCTACAGTCATGTTCTTGAAGGGCGTGCAGCCGGTCTTTTCGGAATGTTTCACGATATTGGCAAGCTGGTGATCCTTCATCTTGGGGGTGATGAGAAACTTGGAGAGTTGCGTGGTGCCATTGCCTCAGGCACTCCGCCACTTAAGGCTGAATGGGATGTTCTGGGCTATACACACATTGATGCAGGTATGATGCTGGGCCTTCACTGGCAGCTTCCGAGAACGATCCATCGCTTTATCTATTATCACCATCACCCGGAGTGGCACGAGCCCGACACATGGCCATCCGACATGCAGGCCGTGATCATGCTGGTTCAAATATCTCACCTTGTTCTGGAAGCAATATGTGAAGAGGATGAGCATCAGGATGTCTGGTCATCCGGAAAACGATCCCACATACCGGAGACCGAATCTTTTCTGCATAAACCGCTTCAATTGCCGATGACCGACAGCGGAGTCTATTCACAGCTCAGTCAGGATATTGCCC
The DNA here is from genome assembly GCA_021545595.1 of Zetaproteobacteria bacterium. Classification (GTDB taxonomy): domain Bacteria; phylum Pseudomonadota; class Zetaproteobacteria; order Mariprofundales; family Mariprofundaceae; genus WSZY01. Next base: position 6,578 of record JAJRVG010000073.1, read on the forward strand.
ATCTAAAATTTAATTTTTCCGATATTTTTCCGCTAGAGAAATAGGAGCACTCCAAACCGGGGCGGCTCTCTGCAGGCTCTCCGGTGTATCAAGATCATAACTTATATCCAGAAGTTCCAGCTTCAGATGAAGCTGCTCCACATGTTGAAGGGTCTCCTGCAGCACATGTTCAGAACTCCAGCGTATCTGGCTGAAGAGCTCATAATAGGGCCTTTTCATTGCAATAAGGTCATATCCCCCATCCTCAACCGGCCCGATCACAACATCACAGTGGTTGAGCAGTGCTACAGCACGCTGGAGGCGGGAATCGGGCATGTGTGGTGAGTCTGTACCCAGAAACAGGAGAGAATCTGCACCATCCCTGAATGCCCACAGCATCAACCGAGACATCCGATCACCCAGATCGCCATCTCCCTGATCAATCAGTCTGAGTTTGAACTGTTCAAAAAACGGGTGTGAAATATCATCTGATGCGATCCACACATCAGAAAAAAGAGCCGATGTGCTGCGAACCACCGCCTCTGCCATCGACTGATGAAGCCGGGCTGCATCTTCAGGTGTAAAAAAAGGCGTGAACCGTGTTTTTACACGCCCGGACACCGGGGCTTTGCACATGATGATCACACGCAGGCTGTCAACCACACCCTCATTCATTTGGCCACCTATTCTAACGACCAAGCTGTGCGGTGCGAACGAAGCGCAGCGTAGTGAGCATCC
>JAJRVG010000074.1 GCA_021545595.1 Zetaproteobacteria bacterium
ACTTTTGACAGCAGGCCCGCACTACGCATTGCTGCAGCACTGGAGAGTGAGGAGCGGGTTCAGTTCTGTCAGGGTCTGTTTACCGCATTGTGGTCCGGCTCAGTTGATCCGGGCAGAGAGGGGTGGCTGGAAGAGATTTTCAGACAGCAATCACTGCCGGGTTCATGGATCAGCCTCTGTAACGATGTGCTGGATGAAAACACGGAAGCGGCAATTAAGCTGGGAGCTTTTGGCGTACCTACATTTGTATTGCATGGTGGTGAATCAGATAAAAAGCGGCGTCCAGAGATGTTTTTCGGTATCGATCATATGGATTTTCTTGCCCGTGCCTGTCGGCAGGATTGAGTTTAACCGAAACGGTTCATTCCTATATGGCGCAATTGTTCACCAAAATCGGGATAGTCGCTTGAGTAGTCCGTAATCACATCAATAGGGAAGGCGATGACTTTAACTTCAGAGTCTGTAATCACATCAGCAACGGGGGAACCCATGCCTGATGAAGAGATTTCACCAACAATTCTGTTACCAAGCAGTGTGGCAATGGTCTCGCCGGAGTTTGATATGCGGACGCTTCCATCAAGGATCAGGAAAAGACTTTGATTGAACTCCCCCTCAGTGATGAGCTTCTCTTCCGCCTTGTAGTGTTTAATCTCACCAAGGTCGATCAGCTTTATCTGGGCGTCATCAGGAAGAAGTGAGAACAGGCTATGTTTTTCAAAAATGCTCTTTACTGAATCACTCATATTCTGCTCCTGAAAGTTGCTAATGATCGTGGAATCATATCTATATTTTTATGATCTGTCGTGATCTGGATCACCAAAACAGGCCATGCACCTCATTATTGCACTACTTTAAGGGGAGTGGCATATCACTTCTCCTGCCTGATGATTAAATTTGATCCTTGCTTACACGAAGATGGGTAAAAACTGATAGCGCATCAGCGGGGATATTGTGCAGTGCTGCATAGCTGGCACAAAACTGACTGTCAGCCGGGCGCAGGAAGGGGTTGGTTGACCGCTCCAGCCCGATGCTGGAGGGGATGGTTGGCTCTTTTCTTATTCTGCGTTGTGTATCAAGGCTGATTCGTGATGCCAGTGCACTGTTCTCAGGATCGACACTTTGGGCAAAATGGAGGTTTGCCAGTGTGTACTCATGGGCACAGTAGACGTGTGTAGCATCATCCAGCTCGGCCAGTCTGGATAGAGAGTTCCACATCTGTTCAGCGTCTCCCTCGAAGAGCCGGCCACAGCCGCCGCCAAAGAGTGTGTCACCACAGAAGAGTGCATCTTTCAGAAGAAATGCGATATGTCCCCGCGTATGCCCGGGCACAAAAAGGATCCGGACATCAATTCCGCCCAGCTGCAGCTGCGACTCCTCCGAAACCTCGATATCAATTTCAGGAATTCGGGCTGCGTCAACGGCAGCACCTGCCACCTGACAATGGAATGATGATTTAAGGGGCTTGTTGCCATCGGTGTGATCCCAGTGGTGGTGTGTGTTGAGAATATGGGTGAGAGGCTTGCCAAGCTCCCTGCACGCCTTTTTCACCGGCACTGCATCGGCAGGGTCAACAGCCACCATGACATCCGAATTGTCTACATCAATCAGATAGATATAGTTATCATTCAGAGCAGGGAGCTGGTGTACGCTGAAACCCGGATGCTGGTAAGACCACATCTGCTTAATCTAACCCTGCGGAGTCTCCAATGTCACATGGTTCAACAAAAGCCGTATTAACTGCTGTGGTTGCCAATACCACTGTAAGCATCGCAAAGTTTATCGGTTTCTCATTCTCCGGTTCCAGCGCGCTGCTGGCTGAGGCAGTTCACTCACTGGCAGACACGGCCAATCAGGCACTGCTCTATCTGGGACTACGGCGCTCTGAAAAGGTGGCAGATAAGCAGCATCACTTTGGCTATGGGCAGTAGCGTTATTTCTGGAATCTGGTCTCTGCCGTAACCATCTTCTTTGTTGGTTGTGTCTATACCATCATGCATGCTATCGACAGCATCAAACATGATAATCAGCCGGAATTGAGTATTGTTGCATTCTCAATTATTGGTTTTGCATTTCTTGCTGAAGGCTACTCATTTCTTGTTGCTCTGGCTGAATTTAACCGGCAGAGAAAAGAGAAAAACTGCAGCTTTTTTGTCTATTTCAGGGAATCAAATGATCCGACCACGGTTGCGGTCCTGATCGAGGACTCTGTGGCTATCCTGGGCCTGCTTCTGGCGGCTGCAGGTATGGGAATCTCAGCCTATACCGGTTCCAGTATTTTTGATGGCATCGCAGCCCTTGCAATTGGTGTTCTGATGGGGCTTCTGGCCTTCTTCCTGGCATCCATAAATAAGAAGTTCCTAATCAATGTGGCTGATCCGAAAATGGATATGCTGGTGACTGAAATATGGGAAAGTGATAGTCGTATCCAGCGCTTGCAACGCGTTAACAGTATTGTCATCTCGCCGGATGAGAGTGTACTGATGGCCGAGCTGGAGCTTCGGGAAGAGGAGCTGTTTGCAGATATGGGCCGTAAAGAGATTGATCAGGCTGTTCACTTTATGAAGCGTATTGACCTTATTCGGCGCTCTCTGGAAAATGAGGTGGCAAAAGGGGCGCCGCAGGCCAAACATATCTTTATTGAGTTTGTCGGCCTGCCGGAAACGGAAAAGCTATGATATAAACAGGGTAGCATCGCAGCTCTCCTCTGCTAAGCTTGCAGACATAGAGCAGTTTTAGTTTTTTCAAAGGAGAATGAGATGAGTGTATTGGTTGGTAAAGAAGCACCGGATTTTACCGCTGCAGCAGTAATGGCAGACGGCTCGATTAATGAGAGTTTTTCTCTGTCGGATTATAAGGGGAAGCATGTGGTTATCTTTTTCTATCCCCTGGATTTCACATTTGTTTGCCCAAGTGAACTGATCGCATTTGATCACCGTATCA
>JAJRVG010000075.1 GCA_021545595.1 Zetaproteobacteria bacterium
AAACCAGTTTTTCCCCTGCCCGATATCCACGGCCAGTGGCACATGCAACGCCATCGCTCCCTCCATCACCTTCTGAATAAGAGAGCTTACATGTTCTGCCTGCTTTTCGGGGCACTCAACTACCAGTTCATCATGAACCTGCAGTGTCATGCTTGCATCAGGAAATGTCTCTTCAAGCTGCTTATGTAGCCTGATCATGGCAACCTTGATGATGTCTGCTGCCGAGCCCTGCAATGGAGCGTTGATGGCCGTGCGTTCGGCGTAAGCACGATGCATACCGTTTTTGGCATTGATCTCAGGTAGATAGACCCGGTGTTTGAGCAGCGTCTCTACAAAGCCCTGCTCCCTGGCCATTTCAAGGGTGCGATCCATAAAGGTGCGTACAGTTGGATAGCGATCAAAATAGGCATCAATGAAGGACTGGGATTCGCTACGTCCCACACCAAGCTGTTTGGAGAGGCCAAAGGCACTCATGCCATAGAGAATACCAAAGTTAATAATTTTGGCGTGTCGACGCATCTCTCCGGTTACATCTTCAAGGCCGATATTGTTTACGGCAGCGGCAGTTGTCGCATGGATATCCTGACCCTCCGCAAAGGCCCGGATAAGTACTTCATCCTGAGAGAAGTGAGCCATCAATCGTAGTTCAATCTGTGAGTAGTCTGCCGCCAGAAGTGTGTTACCCTCCTCTGCAATAAATGCCTTTCGAATATGGCGGCCTGCCTCAGTCCGAATCGGGATATTCTGAAGGTTCGGGTCAGATGATGAGAGACGACCTGTCGAGGTGATAGCCTGATTGTATGAGGTGTGAACCCGGCCTGTTTCAGGGTGAATCAGCTTCTGCAGGGCATCGGTGTAGGTAGATTTCAGTTTGGATAGCTGACGCACTTGCAGAATCAGGCGAGGGATTTCATGCTCCTCCGCAAATTTTTCCAGCACCTCCTGACCTGTTGCCCACTGGCCGGATTTGGTCTTCTTGCCACCCGGGATTTCCAGTTTATCAAAGAGCAGTTCACCAAGCTGTTTGGGAGATTGAATGTTGAATTCATGGCCTGCAGCGGTATGGATTTCAGATTCAAGTTCAGCGATGCGAACACCGAACTTATCGGAAAGCTTTGCCAGCACTGCTCTGTCGATCTTTGTGCCCGTCCACTCCATATCTGCCAGTACATATGAGAGAGGGAGTTCAATCTCATCATGCCGCTCAAGGCGTTTCTCATTGGCCAGCTTCTCTCTTAACAGCTCAGTCAGCCTCAGAGAGACCTCCGCATCTTCAGCAGCATAGGGAAGTGCCACATCAATGGTGACATGTGAGAAGTTGATCTGTTTGGCACCCTTGCCGGCCACCTCTTCATACGGAATGCACTTGTGACCAAGATAGTCCTCGGCAACCCTGTCCATTTTCGGTGGGTATTTGGCGGGGTAGAGGCAGTAGGCAAGCAGCATTGAGTCAGCGGTGACACCGGCCAGTTTGATTCCTGCTCTTCTCAACACCTGTCTGTCATATTTCAGATTATGGCCACATTTGGGCTTGCCAGCATCTTCTAGAACAGGCTTTAGTGCTTTGAGCACCATCTCGCTGGGCAGCTGCTTCGGTGCACTGTCCAACAGGTCGCGGGCGCGATGTCCAATGGGTAGATACCACCCTTCACCGGGTTTTACGGCAAAAGAGAGCCCGACAATCTCCGCATCATGGGTGGCCAGTGATGTCGTTTCGCTGTCTATTGCGATCAGTTCTGCGCTGCTCAGGGCTTGCAGAAGCTCTTTCAGCCCCTCCTCATCATCGACAAGGCGGTTGCTGCACTCAACTCTCTCAACCGGCTTCTCTGGCTCTTCTACTATCGGGGCAGGGGCTCTTTTCTCCTGAGGTGTCAGTACATAACCGCCCCCTTCTTCAGCGTACTCTTCAGCCAGTCGTCTGAACTCCAGATGTTTAAAGAGGGTTGCAAGTTCACCCCGGTTGGGTGGCCGGGTTGCAAGCTCATCAAGCTTGAGACCGACAGGGGTTTCATGATCAAGTGCAACAAGTTTGTAAGAGAGCCGGGCATCATCAGCAAACTCGATCAGGTTCTCACGTCGCTTGTTCTGTCTGATTTAACCTGCACGGGTAAGCACACCTTCAAGATCACCATACTCTTGCAGCAGTTGCACAGCAGTTTTCGGACCGATACCGGGCACGCCGGGAATGTTATCGGATGAGTCACCGGCAAGTGCGAGCAGATCCTGAATGCGTAGAGGGTCAACACCCCATTTCTCTTTGACACCTGCAGGGTCATATTCGATATCTTTCATCGTATCGAGCATATGGATACGCTCATTAACCAGCTGCATCAGATCCTTGTCGGTTGAGACGATGGTAACATCCCAGCCCTCTTTTTCAGCCTGTTTTGCCAAGGTGGCAATGACATCGTCAGCCTCATAGTTCTCAATGCAGATCAGAGGCAGGTTAAATGCTTCGGTAACTTCCAGAACCTTTGGCCACTGTTCTGCCAGCTCCTCAGGCATGGGCGGGCGATGCGCCTTGTATTCCGAATACATCTGGTTGCGGAAAGTTCCACCCCTGGGATCAAAGGCAACGGCGACATGGGTGGGTGCAAGCCTTCCCAGCACGCTCTTAAGCATCTGCACATAGCCAAACACGGCGTTGGTTGGTTCACCGCGGCTGTTGGTGAGGTGACGAATGGCATGGAATGCACGGAATACATAGTTGGGGCCATCAATGAGTACTAAGTGAGGCATGAAATCTCCAAGTCAGAGGTAGGGCGAGGCTGCCTTAGAAGGAGAAAAGCGGCAATGCGTATGAGGCAGAGGGCGGGAGCCCGTAGCCGCATTAATCAAGGTGTTCGGATGACTCCCATCACAATACCTAGAATCTGGATATCACCGTTTCTCAGGTAGATGGGATTAAGCGCAGGGTTGGCAGGCTGAAGGCGTACGCCATCTTTTTCGATATAGAACTTTTTTAGTGTTACGGTTTCGCCATTGATCATGGCAACGACAGACTGGCCATTTTCTGCACTGGCGCGTTTCTCCACCACAATCACGTCACCATCTTCAATGTTGTCATCAATCATTGAATCGCCACGCACACGCAGTGCATAGGTATCTTTGCGAACCATGTTGGCAGGAACAGAGATACTCTCCTGCTGTTCGAAGAGATCAACAGGCTGCCCGGCAGCGACCCAGCCAAGCAGGGGAATGTTCACCATGTCGGCTGCTTCAACCGGCAGCACATCAGCCGTTTCAGGCCAGAGGGGGCGGTCTTTCTTTGGAATCAGATATTGAACATCGGACATTGGCATCTCCCTATGTGCACAGAATAAACAGGATATACGGTGTTGAACAGGTAAAACAGATTGATTTGTATTTATCCGAGTTGAGATAACATGTTGTCAGCATCGAGATAGTCGATGTGAATGTCCCGGATACCATTATCAGCTTTCAATACGAGGCTGGGAAAGCTGAATGCCTGCATACTTTGAGCGAGTTTAATCTCACGGAAGAGCTGTTCTCCGGTTGTTGAGTCATGCAAATCCTGCCTGAACCGAGGGATATCCAATTCCAAAGTTGCTGCACAGTGAACCAGCACCTCATCATCTGACGGGTTTTTTGCCTGTAGATAATAAGCGGTTTGAATGGCATGAATCATTGCATCTTCGAGCGATCTGTCCTGATTTTTCACGGCAATGACTGCGCGGCAGGCAGGGTAGGTTGAGCGTCTCGGCCTGTTCTGCCGCCAGAATTCAAAGTTGAATATGGTTCCCGGAACCTGCTTCTGAATGGTTTTCCAATGATTTTTGATGGTTTGCTGCATGGCAGGTGACATGGGTGCTGGCGAATCAGGAGCCAGCCCTCCCAACAAATATTGCACCTCAACGTCTGCAGGAAGCCCGTTGACCAGCTCTTGCCATACCGGCCGAAATGCCCAGCACCAGCTGCACATCGGGTCGTGAATGTAATAGAGTGTTTTCAATCTGTTGTATTAACGGCTGAAAACCCAGCTGTTTCCGGAAGATAACGCGGGATTGTAGCCATAATCTTCAAAATCGAAGTTTTTTATCTGTTCGGGGTCACTGATCCGGTGATCAATGATATAGCGGCCCATCAGGCCCCGGGCCTTTTTGGCAGAGAAACTGATGATTCTGTAGCTGTCGCCACGTTTTTCTTTGAAGATCGGTGTAATAATTTCTGCGGCAAGTTCATTCACCATCACTGCCTTGAAATATTCGTTTGAGGCAAGGTTTATCAGGATATTGTCACCCTGCTCTTTCAGGACCCGGTTCAATGCCTCTGTAATCAGCGAACCCCAGAAATCATAGAGATTCTTTCCGCGTTCATTAGCCAGTCTTGTCCCCATCTCAAGGCGATAAGGTTGCATCAGATCAAGCGGACGCAGCAGGCCGTAGAGGCCTGAAAGAATGCGCAGGTGGCTTTGCGCAAAACTGATACCGTTTTCATCCAGTGTGTCGGCATCCAGACCTCTGTAGACATCACCTCTGAAGGTGAAGAGGGCCTGTTTGGCATTTTCTGGCGTGAAGGGAGTCTCCCATTCACGAAAACGCAGGCTGTTCAGATCGGCCAGCTTCATGCTGATCTTCATCAACTCTGCGATTTCAAAGCTATCTTTTTCCCGTAGAATATCGACTAACTCCTGAGAGTGGCTCAAAAACTCAGGCAGAGTGAAGGCTTTGCCCGGAGCAGGGGTTTCAAAATCGACTGTTTTGGCAGGAGATATAATCATCAACATATCGACATCCTATGAAAAGGCGGGGCGATGTGCACCCCTGAGTCTCCAGTGGTTTATTCCGACAATCAGTTGAATGGGGCAGGCTCATAAAAAGAACGTCCCCTCCACCCATGGACGGGTGGCGAGTGAATATCATGAACTCGTAAGCGAAGGCGGGCAAATCAGCAGGATAGCTGATTTGGAAGGGTTTTAGACCACCCAAAGGTGAGAGCCCATGGATGGGCTCGAATCACATGTACTGCCGAAGCGATTCAAGCAAAAGGCAGACAAAAAGGCAGGAGAGCCGGTTTCATGGTGCACGTCCGTGTGCACCACCCTTACAGGGCGCAAAGCCGTACAATTGTGTTGTCCTGCACAATTATGGATGGCTGTAAGCCGCCCGACGGGTGAAGGCCTGAATCAAGCTTTTTGCGGATCAAATAACCCCTCACTTGATTTGTCGCGATAAGCTTGCCATGCTCTAAGGTATGGGAGACGAGGATCAGCTAAAGCAGGACGAGCGATGGATGAAAAAGGCCATTCAGCTCGCCAGAAAGGGAGTGGGGACAACTCATCCCAACCCGCGTGTCGGTGCTGTTGTTGTAAAGAATGGCGTCATTGCTGGCGAGGGCTGGCATCAGCGTACCGGTGAACCTCATGCGGAAATCAATGCACTTCAGAAAGCCGGGAGCAATGCCCGGGGTGGAACCATTTATGTAACGCTTGAGCCGTGTTCATCAACGGGCAAGACCCCTCCCTGTACCGAAGCCATACAACGAGCGGGCATCTGGCGTGTGGTCTATGCCTCCTCCGACCCGAACCCGAAGATGACCGGAGGTGGAAAGCTTCTGGAAGCTCATAATGTTGATGTTACCGGCGGCGTTCTTCGTGATGAGGCAGGCAGGTTGAATAAACCGTTTTTCCACTATATAAAGACCGGCAGGCCCTATATTACAGCCAAAGCAGCCATCTCTCTGGATGGCAAGCTTGCGACACATCTGCATGACTCGGAGTGGATCAGTGGAGAGCAGTCACGAAAACATGCGCATGGAC
>JAJRVG010000008.1 GCA_021545595.1 Zetaproteobacteria bacterium
AAACTGGAGTCGCTCGGCTACTCGGTGGAGTGGCACAGTTACCCGATGGAGCACTCCGTCTGTCATGAAGAGATTATTAAAATTGGCCAGTGGATTGTTTCGGTTCTAGGCGATTAGTGTAATTTTCGGCTGGCTATCAGGGAGAGGAGTATGAGCAATACAAAGGTGATAGATTATGGTCCATTAAGTGAACTGATAGGCGTGTGGAAGGGAGATAAGGGGGTTGATGCAGCTCCGGAACCGGATGGTCTGGGAAACATCCCATATCATGAAACCATTACTTTCACAGCCGTTGGTGATGTTACCAATGCCGGATCACAGACTCTGTCGGTGGTACGTTATCATCAGGTGGTTCAACGCAAATCAGATGGTGAAGTATTTCATGATGAGATTGGTTACTGGGTGTGGGATGCTAAAGAAAAAACGGTGATGCATTCACTGGCGATTCCCCGTGCCGTTTGTCTGCTGGCCGGAGCTGTATACAGCGGAGAAAAAGATAGTGAAGGAAGTGTTGTGCTGGAAGTCGCCGCAGCTGTTAATGATAAAAACTGGGGCATCATTCAATCACCTTTCATGCAGGAGAAAGCACGTACTACAGGGTTCAGTCATAAGATAACAGTAGGGAATGGAAAACTGTCATATTTTGAAACGACGGTTGTGGATATTTATGGAAAGGTGTTTGAGCATACGGATCAGAATGAGTTGATACGTCAGTGAGCCTGATTCAATAGGGTACAGGTCACTGCTGTCCCGGATCATTATTAAAACATACTGAAATATCTTTGTGTAACAACGAATCTACTCAACGGAGGTCGCTTTGAACATGAATAGCGATGGTTGCTACGATGTTATTTCCGTACAGGCTAGAGTCCACTCCCGTCATTCCAGCGAAAGCTGGAATCCATGGATACCGGATCGAGTCCGGTATGACTGCATCCATGCGTTGCTCTCGACAATTGCTCCTGCATTGTTCTACCTTCGTCCGTCCATGGGCTCGTACCTCCTGCATCTGACCCACATGGATGTGGAAAACGCGGAAGATTGTATGGAACCATCTCCGCCATGCAGTCGAAGTCCGGCATGACGCAATCGAACAGGTGGGACAGTAGTGGGTACAGGTTGGCTCAAATCAGATGATGACTTTACTACACCTCCGGGTGATTGACTGGCTGAAATATTTTCATACAAATGACTGCTTTCAGCTTCTACTTGAAACGCCATTCAAGGATATGATTAGTAGCGGGTATAGACCTCGGTAGAGCCATCCTTTTTAAAGGCAATTACGTTGTAGCCTTTTGGTGGCAGTCCTTCAGCCTGCATGCCGGGGGATTTCATCGGCATGCCGGGAGCAGTCAGTCCGACAATGTCAGCAGGCTTCTCCCTGAGCAGGCGTTTCACATCCGCAGCAGGTACATGCCCTTCAATCACATAGCCGCCAATCAGGGCGGTATGGCATGAGGCCAGTTTATTGGGGACACCGTTGGCAACTTTGATGCGGCCCATATCATTATCGTGGATTTCTGTTGTTACATTGAACCCCTCATCCCGCATATGTTTGATCCAGCCATCGCAGCAGGCGCAGGTGGATGATTTATAGACCACAGCCTCGGTTGCGGTGGCAGTCGTCTCAGCTGAGCAGCTGATGAGCAGAGCGATGGCAATAATATATACGGGAAGCAATAAATTTTTCATGATAGGACTCTCATGTTTATGGATAATTTTGCAACGGAAAATCGTTCGGGAAGAAAGTGAATGCTATAGTAATATTTTGCTTTTGAATATTCGAGCTGCTGACCATTTTGCATAGACCTATCCTACCAGTTTTTGTCCAAGCATCCCTACAAGGAAGCCCAGAGATGCCCCCAGTGCAGGGCTCCAGTGATTTTCCATCGTGGACATAGGGGCAATGTCCTGAAATGTTAAATATATGATACCACCACCGGCAAATAGCATGAGAGAGGCAATGGTGGTTGGCTGGTTATGCAGAAGGATGAATCCCACGCAGGAGCCGACAACACCGATAAGACTCAGAGGCAGTAGAATTAACAGAGCTCTGTTGGGAGAGATACCCTTGTTTACCAGCTCTTTGAAAGAGTTGAAACCTTCTGGAAGGTTTTGCAGGCCAATGAAGATGGCCAGCAACAGTCCAAGGTTTTTGTCGTGGGCAAAAACAGCGCCCAAAGCAATTGCCTCCGGAATGAAATCCATCAGCATGGCCATCAGTTGAGCTATTGGTTTACTACTGCGGCTAATCTGCCGATCAATCCAAAAGAAAACGAAGGCACCAAGCAGAAAGAAAAATGCCAGATAGGGGATAGGGAGCAGTTCTATGCCCTGTGGTGTTAAGACAAAGGCAACAGCAGCAATCAGCACGCCTCCGCCAAATGCTATAATGGCATGAAGGATTCGCTCCTTCATCAGGCTATCCTGAAAATGATCCAGCCTCGACAGTATGCCACCAACAAGGATAGTAATGCCGGATGCCAACGCATAAATACCTACGGTTGCCAGATGTTCCATAGCCGCTTACATCCTGTTCAATCTGGTATAGAACATCGTGGCTTCGGGGGGATGCTTGCAGACATGTTCAGCAGGGTTTCATGTTCGCCTACAGCTTCACTTTGCGCAGCCGAAGTGCATTGGTAATTACCGATACTGAACTGAAACTCATGGCTGCTGCTGCTATCACGGGTGACAATAACAATCCAAACACCGGATAAAGCACTCCGGCAGCGATGGGCACACCCGCCGAGTTGTAAACAAAAGCAAAAAAGAGATTTTGACGGATATTTGTCATCGTTGCGCGGGAGAGGCGGCGGGCACGCACAATACCGGTCAGATCACCTTTAATCAGCGTCACGCCTGCCGACTCCATGGCGACGTCTGTACCGGTCCCCATGGCAATACCGACATGCGCCTGTGCCAGTGCCGGCGCATCGTTGATGCCATCACCAGCCATAGCCACGATTTTGCCTTCATCCTGTAGTTTTTTAACTACAGCCGCCTTTTGATCCGGCAGCACATCGGCTTCAAAACGCTCAATGCCGAGCCTGGTGGCAACAGCCGTGGCGGTATTGTGATTATCACCTGTCAGCATCACCACTTCAATGCCCTCATCGTGCAGCTCTTTGATGGCATCAGGTGTGGACATTTTGACCGGATCAGAGACACCGATCAGCCCTGCGAGCACGCCATTTGCCGCAAGATACATGACTGTTTCACCACCAAGCTGGTGCTCTTCAACCTTTGAGGCGATGCCGGAGATGTTAATATTACTCTCCTGCATCAGTTTCGCATTGCCCAGCAGTATTGCTTTGCCGTCGACCGTGGCGCTAACACCTTTACCTGTCACTGCTGTAAAATCTTCAACGGTTTTCAGCTCCAGTTGACGCTCCCCGGCACCTGCAATAATAGCTGCTGCCAGCGGGTGTTCACTGGCGCGCTCTATGCTTGCCGCCAGACTCAGTATTTCATCTTCAGACAGTGAATCCGTGGCAAGGGTTGTGGTCAGAGTTGGCTTGCCTTCGGTCAGTGTGCCGGTTTTGTCCACGACAACCGTGTCCACCTTCTCCATGATTTCCAGTGATTCAGCATTTTTAATCAGCACTCCGGCAGTGGCTCCACGCCCTGTGCCCACCATGATCGAGATCGGTGTAGCCAGCCCCAGTGCACAGGGGCAGGCGATAATCAATACTGCCACGGCATTGATGATGGCATGTGCCAGGCGTGGCTCAGGGCCAACAAAAAACCATGTGCCAAAGGCAAGCAGGGCAATGCCAATGACAACGGGCACAAAATAACCGGCCACAGTATCGGCCATTTTCTGAATCGGAGCCCGTGAGCGCTGGGCTTCGGCAACCATGCTCACTATCTGTGACAGCAGTGTGTCTGCTCCCACTTTCTCAGCACGCATCAGCAACGAACCATTGGCGTTGATGGTCGCACCGATCAGTTTTTCTCCGGCGAACTTTTCTACAGGGACGGGTTCACCGGTGACCATTGATTCGTCCACGTTACTCTCGCCTTCAGTGACCACACCATCTACCGGCACTTTCTCACCCGGACGGATACGCAGAATGTTACCCACCTGCACATCCTCAAGCGGCACATCAATTTCACTGCCATCTTCTTTGACTAACCGCGCCGTTTTCGGAGTCATGCCAAGTAGCAGTTTGATGGCCTCATTGGTGCGTGAACGGGCGCGCAGCTCCAACACCTGGCCAAGTAGTACCAGTGCAGTAATCACGGCGGCGGCTTCGAAATAGACATCAACAAGCGCTTTCCCATTGGCACCCTCCATCTGCATGACAGGGGGGAACAGTCCGGGAGCGAGCAGTGCCACCATGCTATAGACCCATGCCACACCGACACCGAGTCCAATCAGCGTGAACATGTTCAGATTCCATGTTTTCAGGGAGAGTGCAAAGCGCTCGAAGAATGGCCATCCACCCCACAACACCACAGGGGTCGCCAATACAAATTCGATCCACTGCACCATGCCCATATTCAGACCGGACGGGAGCCATGATGGTGTAAGATCAGCGACCATGGCCAGCACGAACACCGGCAGGGCCAGTACCGAGCTGACTCTGAAACGGCGGCTCATATCATCCAGTTCAGCATTATCCTCCTCAGCCGCGACTGTGCGCGGTTCCAGAGCCATGCCACATTTCGGGCAGCTTCCGGGTTGATCACTGATGACTTCAGGGTGCATGGGGCAAATATATTCAGTTTTTTCAGCGATGACCGGAATGTCCACAGGTTCCAGAGCCATGCCACACTTAGGGCAACTACCGGGGCCTTGCTGTTCAATCTCCGGATGCATCGGGCAGGTAAACTGGCCGGTGACGGTTTTCGAAATCGATGAGGCAGGTTGATTCTTTTCGCCGGTATACTGAGATGGGTTGGCTGAGAACTTATGCAGACACTTCTCACTGCAGAAACGGTAGCTCTGCTCGTCATGTTTAATTCGGTGCGGTGACTCGGGTTTGACGTTCATCCCACAGACAGGATCAATGGCGAACTGTTCGGGTTCGGTATTAAATTTTTCCAGGCAGTGTGCGCTGCAGAAGTGCCACACATGCCCATCATACTCCACGCGATGGGGGGATGTTGGCTTTACATGCATACCGCACACCGGATCAATATTCATCACTTATCTCCTTGAGATACAATCATTCTTTTCACTAAAGGCAGTATCCGGGCAAATACCGGGTCGCCTGCTCGTGCATGCATCAGCGCCATTGAAATATGGCCTGCCAAATATAATAGCAGAACTGTAGCAACAGATGAGTGTATCCCCATCAATATTTCTGCCTGATAGGGAACCGTGCTGCCGGGGCCTCCCCATAAATTCCAAATAATTGAGCCTGTCATTGCCATCATAGTCATGATAAGAAGCCCCAACATCTCAAACACCAAAGACAAGGCATTGCCCGGCTCCGGCAAGGCTCTTTTGTTCAATATCATCAAGGGGATATCTTTTGCTATCAACAAAGCTTCACGCCAGTGCTGCAGGGAAAAAAGAACAGACAGTTGCCGCTTACGAGGGCTACCTCTAAGTAAAATAGCCCATATTAAATTCGCCAATACAATGAGCACGACGGCCAGCCCCCCTGTTCGATGTGTCTGCATAAGAAATCGCTCCAGCTCTCCATCTTTATGGTCTGACAGGGGCACTGCTACTGTTTTAGACAGCTGGTTCGATGTCTGTTTGTTGTGCTCTCCAGCATTATGAGCGGAAGGAGTTGTCTCTGTAGTGCCAGATGCATGGCTTGGGGTCTGTCCGCCATGTTTGCCAGGTTGATGATCAGGATGAGCCATGAAGATGGCTAGAAACAGTTGAAATATCACACCCAGCACGAGGCCTGCATGCAGCCAGCGGGTTATCGGATGATATCCTGCTTCATTTGAATTTATCACTTTATTTCTCTCCATTTTCAGATGTCAGGATGAACTTGCCTGAACTTTTCTGTGGTTGATTCCTTTGCTCCCACAGGCGATATGTTCCATTACTCCATAAACTTTGAAACCATGCAATAGCAGCCAGTTGTTCATTGTCTTTCAGGCGTCCTTGAAAGCCCGGCATTTTACCATCGTAGAGAGAGCCACCCTTCTGAACGATCTCAGTAAGCAATGCGAGAGAGTGATGCCACGCGTGTGCTGTGCCATTAAGCGGTGGCGGTGGATATGAACCATTCGGTAGGCGCCTTTGCCAGTCTGCAACCAATCCCTGTGCACGGTTGCCATGGCAGGAAGCACAGTTGTCAGCAAATATGCGCTCACCCAGTCTGATTTGATCATCTGTATACCATCGTCCGGTGATTGAATGATCCGAAACTGATGCATCACATGATACAAGCAGGGGTAGTAATAAACAGAATGTCTCTTTGATTCGAATCATGATGGGGTATCACTTGCCCGCGAGTTTCCGGCCAGCAACAGACTGGTGACATGTCCGACCGCAACAAGAGAAATTCTAGGGCTCATGATCTGCCTCTTTCTCTTGTTTGTGCATAAAAAAGGATGGCTGATCATCAAACTGATCCAGGCATTTTCGAGAGCAGAAGCGATACAGATTACTCTCATGCATCACGCCATACCCCTCATTCTGGTTCACCTCTTTGCCGCATACCGGGTCAGTAAATTTCGCATCGCGCGCATTTCTATGATCGTGACTATCATGGTGACCATGGATCATGTGGGCACCACACCCATAGCGCATCATTACGTAGAAAAACAGTGCAAACAGTAAAAATGAACTTAAGCCTTCCATGCCTGTCTCCTTACAAAGGTACCTGCATAGATGATTCTACACCCTGTGTGTTACACTCAGGTCAAGCATCTTCTGTAAACGACTCAATCAGATGGCAGACTGAATCTCCGTCAGGAATACCATCCGGTTTGCTTTCCCACTCTTTGAGCGCTGACTCCATGCGCTTCTGCAGAGCGGTCAACGTTATGATTTTTTCCCTGTTTGCTTTGATTCGATGTTGAATAAAATCGCGCACCATAGGGCAGGGTGAATCACCCTTCATGCTGTGATGAAGAACCTGCTCTATCTCAGCCAGTGTATACCCCAGTAGTTTTGCCTGCCGAATAAAACGAAGCTTTTGAATATCATCAAATTTAAAAAGTTTATATCCATTTTCAGGGTGTCTCTCGGGCTGTAACAGACCCATTCTGGCATAGTAACGAACAGTTTCAGGGGTCACATTGCAACGTGTTGCCAACTGGCTGACGGTTAACATATTATTTTTGGTGCCATAGCTTTTAACCTCGCTGCGGAGGTTTGTTGCAGCAGGCGGCGTCAGTTGAAGCCAAATTGTCCAGTTCGTTCTCTTCTGTGTAGTGAATCCAGCCGCGTTTCAACTGGCCTGCCCAGCCTGATCCCAGTTTTGCCCCTGCCTTTTCAAAGGTATGCTCAATCTGCATGGCAGTTGCCTCAAGCAGGTCATAAGTTATAGATACGTTTGCCCCTGATATTACCACCTCTCGAATCCCCATCATCTCAGACAGGGCAGCTTTCAAAGCATCTGCTCCTGATTCCGGAACAGGCGCATCAAGCACAAAAGAGCGTTTTTTGATCACACTCTTTCCCTTCTGCTTCTCTGATTTAATACCAAGATAAAGCTTGGGCCGGATAGTAAAATTTTCCAGACACTGCTGTGAACAGAAGTGGTAACAAATTCCAAGGTGTTCAGTTGTAACCTCGGAGCTTGGGACATCCATGCCACAAACAGGGCACTGTTTGCTACTCATGGTTTTATTCTGCCACTTAAAGCCAGAGAGCATAAGCCCCAATTAAGCCGACAGTCTCTATCTTCCCGGAATAGCAGCCAGGCATCAATATGACCAGGCCAATGGTGATTCATCGGACAATTCTTTCCGGATAATACAGACCGGAAGAGTAGGTTTTTCCGGACAGTTCGAATGATACAGTTATCCAGTGCCTGCCCTGCTCATGGCTGAGGTTGTAGTTTGTCATATACCAGTTACCCATTATCATCATCGGAGCCTTCGCCTGATAGCTTCCATCCGGGTGCTTAACATCTGAATATAGCTTAAGATGGGTCAAAGGTTGCCCATTATTCTCTACACTCACCATAAGATGATAATTTGTCCGGCTAAACCCTTCTCCTTCAGGAGCAGGCATGATATGAAAAATAAAAACATACCCATCTTCAACACCCTTTCGTGCAACAAAAAAGGAGGACTTGTGATCCATGATCTCTCTTGATTCTTCACTTTTTTGCTGTGTTGACCTCTCTTCAGTCGGCAAGCTTGAGCAGGCCGTGATAAGAGTTAACACACTCATCAATAAAATATTTTTTCTCATATATGCCTGACTTTCCTCATTTTATGTATCATTTCATTGATATCAATATCAGATGGCTGACTATTTTGAATGTTTTTCCGGTGTATAACCAAGTTCCCGAATGGCTTTGTCTGCCTCAGGCATTTGGAAGCCAGAACTTACATTTAACAGTAGCATACCGCTTTTAAAATTAGCCCGGGCATCGTAGACCCCTTTCAATGTCAACATCCGTTTGCGTATTGTGCCCTCGCAACCAGTGCACTTCATATCTTCAATTTTTATAGTTACTTCTTTAACCATCTCAACTCCATCGCCAGAAACTGGCTTGTTCGTAATTTTCCAGGTTAGCTTCAATAGCCTGATAAAAATCCTTTCACTGAATTTGAACCATACAAAAACATGTCTAAAATCCTCTTAATTCAATAGCACGCAACACCCTGCCAACGGAGAGCTGATAAGCTGCCGTACGTAAGTCCACACCTGCTTCTTCAGCAAGGGCGTGCACATCTTCATAGGCGTGTGAGAGATGGGCTTCCATGCGCTCCTGTACCGTCGCTCTTTCCCATTTAAAACGCTGTATATTTTGTACCCATTCAAAATAGGAGGCAATAACACCGCCGGCATTGGCTAGAATATCTGGAACCACAGTGATGCCCCTTTCCCTTAATTTACTGTCTGCCATATGTGTGATTGGCATATTGGCGGCCTCAATGATGAGGTTTGTTTTAATATCCGCCTCGGTGTCACAGTTGATCGTCCCTTCAAGGGCCGCAGGAATAAGCACATCACAGGGAAGTCCCAATAGCTCCTCATTTGTAATCTCTTCTACGTCAGCAAACCCTTTCAGGCTGCCCGTTTTCTCTACAAACTGTATGGCTGTTGCAATATCCACACCCTGCGGGTGGAACAGGCCACCATCCTTATCTGAAATCGCTATAACACGTGCTCCCATAGTCTGAAGGCGGAGAGCGGCATACGATCCAACATTACCAAACCCCTGGATCACCACGTTTGCACCCTTCAAGGGAATATCCAAATGTTTAAAAGCCATCGCTGTGACATAAGCCACGCCGGACCCTGTGGCTTCCAGGCGCCCTTGAAGCCCTCCCAGTTCAATGGGCTTTCCTGTGACTATACCCGGCGCATATCCATTGGATTTGCTATATTCATCAAAAATCCATGCCATTACCTGGGGGTTGGTATTCATATCCGGCGCAGGTATATCTTCATCCACGCCCAATATTGGTGACATTTTCTGAACAAACCGACGAGTTAAAATTTCAAGTTCCTGAGATGTTAATGCGGAAGGGTCAACTGCAATGCCGCCTTTTGCACCACCAAATGGAATATCAACAAGTGCGGTTTTCCATGTCATCAGTTGAGCCAGAGCCCGAACTTCATCGATTTGGACATCCGGATGAAAACGGAGGCCTCCTTTGAACGGGCCGCGAGCATGGTTATGCTGCACACGATAGCCAGTGAATGTGTGCAGCCTTTCATTGTTATTGCTGTGAATCGTTAGTGGAATTTGTACCGTCACTTCACGAAACGACTGCAAAAGAAGCTGTTGCTGGGCTGCATTGAGATCCAGTTGATGGATCGCCCGGTTAAGAAATTCCGCCTGACTATCACGGCAACAACAGCTTATTTTTTCTTTCATTTTGGCACTGTCCATCATGGTCTTTGAACCTCACATCTGTATTTTATTAGCGGCTATTTAGAGCCTTTTGTAAAGTATCCAGAGGTGAGTCTACATCCTATGTGTTACACACAGGCAAAGCATTTTTTATAAACGGCTCAATCAGATGAAAGCATCACAGGCTGGAAGAGCGTTATACGTTATCCAGCTTATGACCACTTATTGTTATTCAGATGCCCCTGGCTTAAACAGGAATTGAAATATTTTCTTTTCATTCAATGCTGTTGTTTCGAGCAGAAGAACTCCAAGAAGGGCGCCCATAGAGCCAAGTAACAGGCCCACAGCCGGGCCAAACAACCACATAACGCTGGCTTCAGCGGCTTGGGGGCCAAGTTCCACGGTTCTGAATCCCATCAGAATCCAGGCCGGAGGATAGGCCAGAGCGCCAATCCCGAGTGTCCACCCGAGTGTTTTTTTCCAGCAGCTTCTCAGGGACGTGAAAGCTGTGATCAACAACAGGACAGCGGCAAGCACACCAATGCCCATGAAATGGATATGCCCACGCAGCAGTCGTTGCATGGCATCTTTGGCCAGAGAACCGGAATGGCTATGCTGATTACCCGTAGCATGTGCGTCTGTATCCTGGCCCTGTGTTGCATGGTGATCGTCCGGTGCGCCAGCAGCGTGTGCATGATTCATGCTCATCATATCCATATTCAGATCTTTCATCTGATGCTGCATCTCTGCCTTTTGAGCCTGCGCTTCCTCTGCTTCAAAGCCACCATGAAGCTGCTCATGGTGGGTGGCTATATATGCAGCCCAGAGCGCACCGAAAACCAGCGCAGCAACAGCCATGACAAGGCCATGACGAATTGGATCAACCAGTGATTTGTTCATAATTATTCCCCTTCCTGAGTTTGCGGGTAAAAAAAGGGGGGCAACATTGCCCCCCTCTGCTTCTTCCTGCTTCTACAGCGCGATATCGATGGCCAACAGACCTGAATTGAAGTCTGTTATGTTTGCAGCTGTAGCACCAGCCGTGGCGGCCATGCTATTCACGACATTCTTGCTTCGTGTGTAAGAGACAACAGCCTGAACGTTTTCAGCAATCTGATGAATACCATAGATTGTTGCATGTGTGGTTGCGCTTGGCTTGAGAACAGTCGCAGTCATCATTTGCAGATCAGTTTTGGCAGAGTCGTACTTGACACCAATCAACCATGCATCAGCCGCTTTCCATTCACCGGAAACAGTAAAGGCTTTAACTTTCAGTTTTTCTCCAGTGAGGGCATTGGTCTGATCACCCTGGGTATATGCACCCCAAAGCTGAAGTGGTTCACCATAGTTGACTGCAAAATCGACACCATATCGTGTGACTTTGTCAAATGCCATTGCTGTAGCAGTAGTAGGTCCAGCAAGTCCAGTCGTACTCATGGCCATCAGCATGGCAGCTTCGCCACCCATCTGGTCACTGGTATAATTTCTGGAATTATAACCGTAAACACCAATGATATGATTATCCATGATCTCCTGAGCTACACGGCCATAAACTGTGGTGTTCTTTTTGCCTGTTGTATTGTCATTGCCGGAGAGGCCAAGGCCCAGGTTATAGGATGTTCCAACACCGGAATCACCGTTGGTTGTACCCTGAATACTGACACCATCCATCATCATCAGCATGGTTGCGCCAGCCATCTGGGCTGCGTCATTCCAGCCATAGCCCAGTGGACGGTGGGACATCATGGTCATACCATAACCGACATTGTTTTGAATGCGTCCAAAGCGGATTTTGAGCAGATCATTTACATAATAAATGCCTTCAAGCATACCGATGCCGCCACCAAGGCTGGCATCCAGCCACCATGAAAAGTTGTCATAAGAACCCGATGAGATCAGTCCGAACTCACCAAAACCAACTTTATAATTGTTTGATGATGCGCCATCAAGCATGCCGGGGCGATGGCCTGGCATTACGGGAGTGTCAGCAGAATCTACAATCGGCCCTGCACCACTGTACAGAATCTGTGTACGAACGGTGAATGGGAAGGCGGCAGCAAATACTGCGGCTGGAGAGTCTCCACCAGCATCGAAGTTTTTGCCTCGGTCATCCTGACTATCAAGATCATCACGTCCCGCAGCAAAACGGAAACCGCGTTCGCGGAAACTAACACCCATTTTTGTCAGCTTTGGAAACATTGTATGGCATGAAGCACACGCCATGCCGTATTTACGTGCAAATACGGGAATAGCCTCGGCCTCGGTAGGAACCAGCGCTACGCTGGAAACCACTACCAGCGCAAAGGCACTAGCTGTAAATAATATCTTTCTCATCTGTAAATCCCTCCTGGAGATATGTGGATTAATTTTTAGAACCCGCCTGTGTGGGTTATTAACCCTAGGAAAGAAATATTGGTGCCAAGTCATGAGCTACCATGGACAAGCGTGGGAAACATACAATAATCATTTATAAAACAGATAGTTGATGAATTAAACGCTTTAAAATAAAATCTTGTTTTTTTCTCATAATCGGGAATTCAGGGAGTAATTAATTCCCAGAATTTAGAACTCAAATTCCATATTAAATTTGAAATTGCCATATGCAGGGCCTTCACTGGTATCCATCAACCAGCCAAAATCTATCTCAAAATCATTGATAATCTCATATTTCAGCACAGGGCCAATGAGATGTGTCTGCTTAGCCAACTGAATCTGATTGATTGTGCCAAATGATCCGTACGCTTCGATTCCCGGCTCCAGGCCAGAAGCAGTCTTGTATCTTGAACGCCATGCATAGTCGAATCCGGTTGATGTTTCGGCTCCCCACAGGGGCTGCTTGAATACCAGATTAAGTGTGTGTTTCCACTGTTCGACGGGCTTCTCCAACAGCACCTTCAGTTCCAGAACATCAGGGCTGGCGAGCCTTGGAGCAGCCCATATGTATTCAGCATACAGGCCTATATCCATCCAGTATTGTCCCGGTTCGGTGAGTTGAACGATATTTGCCCACTTGACCTGGGTATATTTTAGCGCAGTTCCGGGCTTTTTCTCATAAACAGCGTACAGACCGGAACGCCAATGCTCGGTAATACCATAAGAGAGCTCCAACTGGTGTTTGCCTTTACCATTTTTAGCCGGGTTTTTGCTACGGAAAATTTCGCTCTGAGTTTCCAACTCAATTTTACCTTTTTTCACGATAGGCGAATAAACTTTCTTAGCCAGGGCTGTGGCAGGTAGCAGTGATAAGGAAAAGATTAATACCAGGGCTGCCATTATTGATTTCATACGCTCTCCTGATAACTATCATCAGTAACGTGAACACCTTCTGTGCCAACTGGTGATAACAGGCTTCCAGGAAAAAGTTGGTTCCCTATATGAGTTAAGCCTGCTCTCTTTTATAATAATTTATTAAATATGAGAAAAGATAAAATATTTTGTCTCAGGTTTGAGATGCTATTCTTCTAATTTCCGATACAAGGTAGATATTCCAATACCCAGTTTTAGAGCTGCAGCGGCTTTGTCTCCATTGTTATTTTGAATAACGTGCTCAATATAACGCCGCTCAAAGGCATGGCATGCATCAACAAGACTCAATTCATCCGAGCCAACCAAATCCTCCAGATCAGGAAACTGTAACTCATCTTCCGAGCTGAGAAGTAGCGCACGTTCAAGGTAATTACGAAGTTCACGCACATTACCCGGCCATGATTGAGACTCAAGCCATAAGCCTTGTGCCGGAGTAAATTCAGTTTTGTTACTGCTCCACTCTGTACATATTTGAGAAAGCAATCGGTTGGCCAAAGGAATAATATCGTCCCCTCTCTGGCGCAGTGGCGGGATACAGATTTTCATAACGTTCAGGCGGAAATAGAGATCTTCCCGGAAGCGGCCCTCTTTTACGGCCTGTTCAAAGTCATAGTTGCTGGCAGCGATAATGCGTGCGTGAAACGGGTACTCTTTATCATCGCCTACAGGGCGAAAGCAGCGTTCATCCAGCACATGCAGCAGTTTGGATTGCATGGAAAGAGGAAGTTCGACCAGCTCATCCAGAAATAAAGTTCCCCTTCCTGCTGTTGGCAACAGTCCTTTACGGTCATGGTCTGCTCCGGAAAAAGCACCTTTTTTATGTCCGAAGAACTCAGATTCCATTAACTCTGTTGGAATCGCTGCGCAATTCACTCGCATAAATGGCTGCTCTTTCAGGTCAGACAGGCTGTGTAGCAATCTGGCGACAACACCTTTGCCTACACCGGTTTCACCTTGTAGCAGTACAGGCACCCGGCTTGACCCGGATTTTTGAATCAAATGCTGCACTTCCTGCATAGAGGATGAGGAGCCAAGAACTGCCAGTTCTCCACGGTTACGGAAGCTTTCTTCAGCTTCACTTACCCTGCGCCGTAACGTCAGTTTTTCTTCCAGACGCTGAAGGCGGGCAATCAGTTCGTCAAAACGGATAGGCTTGGAGACATAGTCATAAGCTCCAGCCTCAAGTGCTTTTGAGGCCAATGCCCTGTTTCCTAACGCGGTCATCATGATGAGTGATGGGGAGTCTCTGCTGGAAAGCGCCAACAACACATCAAAACCTTCACCATCTGGCAGATAGATATCACACAGCACTGCATCAAACTGCTCAGACTGCAAACATGATAACGCTTCTGTAACAGATCCGACCTCACTGGTTTCAAAGCCTTCCTCTTTGAGAAGTTCAACTATTCCTTCACGAATATGAAGCTCATCCTCAACTACCAATAGTTTCATATGATCTCCCTAATCTGGATTAACGGGAAGCCAGATCCGGAAGCAGCTTCCTTTTGTTTCAGTATCAATCAATACTAAAGAGCCATTCATTCCATTAATCAGCTCTCTGCTGATGGCCAGCCCCAATCCTGTACCTTCACCTGTTGGCTTAGTTGTAAAGCTGGGTTTGAAAACCTCTTCTCTTAATTCGGGAGGGACTCCATGCCCGGTATCTCTGACATCAATGGCTACACCATGGTTATCTTCATAAGCACAAATAGTTATTTCTCCCCCTTTTTTACATGCATTTAATGCATTAAAGACAAGGTTGATAAGCACTTGCAGTAACATCCCTTCGACGCCAAATATTTCTGGAATATCATTCGGTAAGCTTTTAGTAATTTTTACAGACTTTTTACCCGGAGACATCTGTACCAATTTAATTGCATCATCGGTGACAAGTTTCAGATCAAAAAACTTCATGCTGCTGTCGGATTCCTGGCGACCAAAATTTAAAATCATCTGTATAATTGACTCCATGCGCCCCGCCTCACCCAGAGCTGTTTGAAGCTGTCTGCCTACGGAGTTAAAGTCTTTACTGTTCAGTTTTTTCTGGGCCACTTGCAGAGACACTGAAATAGCAGCGAGTGGATTGCCAACTTCATGGGCAATGCCGGCTGACATCAACCCCAATGCATTCATTTTTTCCTGATGAGCAGCAAGGCTGCGTGCACGGTTCAGCATTCTGTCACGCTCCAGCAATGCCTGACCCATAGAGTTGAACGCAGTTCCGAGTTCTCCAATTTCATCCTGAGATGAAACGGTGCATTGCACGGCAAGTTCACCCGCCTCGACCTGTTGTACCGCCTTTTTCATTCGAACAAGAGGAAGCACAATCTGGCTATAGATAAAATAGGATAGCAACAGAAGTGTCAGCAACAAGACGGCCATGATAGCCAGTGTTTCAGTACGCATGTCTATTCTAAGCCCGTCCACCATACGCATGGAACCATTAACCTGAATATCCAGTTCATGATGTTTTGTAGACAACTGGTTAATCGCCTGCGCTGTCTCCCTGATGATCTCCTGCAGAATAATTGGCCCTTCCATGTTGCCCACAGCAAATGGAAGGTTGAATATATCATGGGCTTTAGACTTTATTTTATCGATACTTAGAGCCAAATCAGTCAGGGCATTATCTCTGTATTGATTCTCATAGGA
>JAJRVG010000076.1 GCA_021545595.1 Zetaproteobacteria bacterium
AGCACGTGGCTTGAAGCATGTTAAGCAGGTTCTGGTAGCTCCACCTAATGTGCCTAAACACACCAATGTTGCGAGAGGCGGTCCTGTGATCGTTGACGTGCATTTGACCGTAGAAGAGAAAGAGAGACAGATTGATGCTGATACCTGGGTTCAGGGCATGACTTTCAATGGCTCAAATCCTGGCCCAATGATTATTGCTCATCAGGGCGATTATATTCAGTTGACTCTGACCAACCCCAAAAAGAATAGTCTCGAGCATAATATCGATCTGCATGCAGTGACTGGAGCTCTTGGCGGCGCTGGCCTGACCAAAGTAAAACCGGGCGAGTCCAAAACAATCCGCTTCAAAGCTACCAAAGCAGGCGTCTTTGTTTATCACTGTGCTCCTGGCGGCGCGATGATTCCTTTCCATGTTATCATGGGTATGAATGGCGCAATCATGATTCTGCCACGCGGTGGTCTGCAAGATCATGGCAAACTTGTGAGCTACGATAAAGTATGGTACATCGGCGAGCAGGATTGGTACATCCCTCAGGATAAAGATGGCAACTACAAGCGCTATGATGATCCGATGGATGCCATGGGCGATACTCAGGAAGTTATGACAGGTCTGATTCCAACTCACGTTTCTCTGGGTGGCAAATCTTTTGCCTATACCGGCGACAATGCTCTCAAGGCTAAGGTTGGTGAGACCGTTCTTATCATCCATTCTGAGGCAAACCGTGATTCACGTCCGCATCTGATTGGCGGCCATGGTGAAGTTGTCTGGGAGCGTGGTAATTTCAGTGACCCACCCATGCATAACCTGGAAACTTGGTTCATCGCTGGTGGTAGTGCAGGCGCTGCTGTATACACTTTCAAGCAGCCTGGTCTGTATGTCTACCTGAGCCATAACCTGATCACAGCGATCATGAAGGGTTGTGCTTCACACGTAGTGGTTGAAGGCAAGTGGAACGACAATCTGCTGACGCAGGTTAAGTAAAGTAAACAAGACCCCTGATCTATAGGGGATTATGATGTAAATCAGACGGGCTCGGCAGAATGCCGGGCCCGTTTTTTTTTACTACCTTCGGGGTGTTTTTTTTACCTTATGCGAACGAGCAGTATGCTTTAAAATAATACCTGCACCAACCTGATGAAGAGGTTTGAGCCGGCCGGTTTTTCGGTGAAGTCTTTGACATGAATCAACGACCGGTAATGGCCTCATCTTCAGTCTACGACGAACTAGGAAACTGTGAATAGATCGTATGTTATGGATTTAATAAAAAAACTTAAGAGGAAGAATAATTATGAAAAAAGTACTACTGATCGCAGCAGCGGCTGCATTTGTAATCGGTGGCATGGCCACTACTGCCAGTGCAGGAGCACTGGGTAAATGTAAGGCATGCCATTCATTCAAAGCTGGCGAAGGGCATAAAACCGGGCCGAACCTGGCTGGCATTGTGGGACGCACCATGGGTGGCACGGACTTCACAAAATATAAAAGCTACCTGAAGGCGCAGAAGGCTGCCGGTGCAACCTGGAACCCATGCAACCTGAGGGCGTGGATTGCCGACTCCAAAGGCGTGGCAAAGGCGGCTGGTCTTAAAACCGGCATGCCAAAACAGAAGCTGAAAGGTGCCAAGGCAGATGCTGCAATTGAAGCACTAAAAGCGCTGTAATTATCATTTAAATCACGGGGCTTGTCCTCATGGTAGAAAAAGCCTCCGTAAGGGGGCTTTTTTTATGCTGGTATCAGATATCAGGGAATCTGATGTTTTGTTATGGATAGGTTAACCGGAATACTTACGATCATAAGTGGAGAGACTCATGGCCATGGATGGCCTGAATCAATCCAGCTTTTGTAATGTTTGGGTGGATGCCGGATCTCAACAACTGCTCCATGCGTTGCTCTCGACAATCCCCGTCATTCCAGCGCTCGGCAACTGCTCCATGCGTTGCTCTCGACAATCCCCGTCATTCCAGCGGAAGCTGGAATCCATGGATGCCGGGTCGCGCCCGGCATGACGTTATTAGTCCAGTATGACGTGGTGTTATGACTACTGTATCCATGGGTTGCTCTCGACCATCCTCGTCATTCCAGCGGATGCTGGAATCTATGGGTGCCGGGTCGCGCCCGGTATAAGGTGAATTCGGCCTCTGGCCGAAGAGGGGATGCCCTGGGGTATGACGCCATGTTGTTACTTTCACTATTCGAAGTCCGGTATGAGGTGAATTCGGCTCGGGCCGAAGAGGGGATGCCCTGGGGTATGACGCCATGTTGTTACTTTCACTATTCGAAGTCCGGTATGAGGTGAATTCGGCTCGGGCCGAAGAGAAGATGCCCTGGGGTATAAGGTGAATTCGGCTCATGGCCGAAGAGAGGATGCCCTGGGGTATGACGCAATCGAACAGGTGGGACAGCAGTGGAAGGTTACCCGTTCCATACAGCTACCCTCTCAGAGGGGGTATTCACCCTGAGAGATCCATCAATGATCGAACCGGTTATTTGGCAGTGGGGATCAATGTGACGTTACTAAGAGTTACAGCCTGAGCATCCTTGGAGGCAGAGATGTCTGCCAATGAGACAGGCGTATAGTTGGCCTTGGGAAATGTTATCACCAGGGGTTTGTTTCGCACAGGTACAGACGACAGGGTATATTTTCCATGCGCATCGGTGGTGGTGACATACCCGGTGAGTCCCTCGATGGTGACAACAATATTGGCATGTGTTTTTTGACCCTTCAGCCGGGCTACGCCAGTAATTGTTCCCGTAGATTCATACATGGGGATAGGGGATCTAAAGTGGTGGGCGGGCGCTGCGTCGTTGATGCTAAAGCCTTTGGTGCTGTAGGAGTCATGCTGTGCGGTAATGCACGTCTCATAACTGATGTGGACTGAATAGTCTCCGTTGGGAATACCGGATAGCAGGAAGTGACCATCCTTATCCGAAATTGTCATAGTCCCTCCTTCGGTCACTACAAAGCATCCATAACAGGGTTTACGGGTATAGGTAAGACGGCCGCCATTGTAGGCAGCGATGGTGTATAGCTCTGCAGACCCGGAAATAGAGCCTTTTAATTTGGCCAGCGTGGTGGACGTGTGAACTTTGTTCGGCAGGTTGGTGGTCACGCCCTCTGTAATTACCACCGGGTCTATAATGAACTCTTCAGAATCAGCCTTTTTGGCCAGTAGATGATATTTTCCTGCACGAATTCCTTCAATTTTCACCCTGCCCTTTGCATCAGTTATTCCGGAGTAATAGAGGGATTTTTCAGTATTTTCCAGTATGACCCAGATATCATCGTGTAGTGATGCTCCGCCGAGGGTAAAGGTGGCATCAAGGCTACCCACATGAGAAGAGAGCTCGACAGGCTTGAGTGTGGCTGTACCGTTGGCAGGCACATTAACCAGTATCAGGCGACTCTCAAAACCGGGCTTAAAGAGCCGTATCATACGCTTCCCGGTCGGGACTCCCCTGAAAGTAAAGACCCCGTTTAGTGCCGGGTCGGTTTGAGTCAGGCGCGCCCCTGTAGCCAGATCTTCAAAAGTAAATCCGATGCGGCTATCGCTGCCTTCCAGGGTGACCGTGCCGGTCACCGTACCGGGTCTGGCCATCAGTGCAATGGTAGGAACGCGGCTTATGCCATCCGGTCTTATAGCAACATTATATCTTCTGGCCGAAACGTGATCGGGGCCAAAGCTTGCCTCAAGTTTATAGTCTCTGCCCGCAGGAATATTGGAGAAGGAAAAGTTTCCACCGGCATCAGTTTTTGTTGTTTGTTTGATACCATTGCCGGAGAGGGTGACTTTGATTCCGGCATGATTGGATCTGTCAGAAAATATGGCCGAGCCCAGCAGTAGTGTCTCCTGTGCAGCCACAGGCGCTTTGGCACTGGCCGTGGTAGAGTGCCCGGCGCTGAGGCCGATAATGGCAAGGGTGCCAATAATCATAGTAGGAATCAGCGATCTCTTCATTATGGTTCTCCGATAGTTGTTATTTCAAGACAGAATCTGCACCCGGAAGGCGGGTCATCAGGCTCATGGTGAAAGTATATGCACCATGATATCAGTTCAACAGGCTCAGCACATCACTGGCTATTTTCTCTACCGGACTCGTTGAGCGATAAAGGGCTCGGGTGCGCCCCTCGGTATCAATGAGATAGATAAAATCCATATGATCAACAGAGTAACCTGTGGCACTATCTGTTGGAATTTTTCTGTAGGACATCCGGAATTGAGTGGCCACCTTGGCAATCTCCTGCGGAGTGCCTACTAATCCGACGTTGCCATCACCAAAATAGCCTACGTAGGCCTTGACGCTTTCCAGAGTGTCCCGCTCCGGATCGACAGTGATGAAAATATTTTGAACCCGGGCTGCCTTACTTCCAAGCTCGCTCCGTACTGCCTCCATTGTTGACAGTGCAGTTGGGCAAACGTCAGGGCAGTGCGTGTAGCCGAAGAAAATCATGACAACCTTACCTTTAAAATCGCTCAGGCTGACCGGCTTACCCTTTGTGCCGGTGAGGGTGAAATTACCGCCAATACCGGACATGACACCCAACTCAGCCTGTGCGCTCTCCGGACTCAGGGTGAGCGCCACCATGATTCCACAAAAAACTGTGGGCCAAAAGAGTAGTTTTTTCATCTATTCTCCCCTGAATAAGTTTCCTGCTCCATGATAAATAAAAGCTTTGCGACTTCTGCAGTTATATTCATTGATGTATGTCAAAGGAGGCACCGCAAAACCACTCAACTCAACCCCCCCCCTTTTTTTTATCAGGGTTGGTGGAGAGATTTTAGGGAGTGTTGCTCGGTTAGCACAAGGTGAAAGAAACACCCCGAAGGCAGAGATAGTACGTTATAGATCCAGATGCCGACTCCAGGTATGAAGGTGGCATGAGTGCTGCCATGTTGATGAAAAATATGGAAAACAGGGCGAGTCTGAAGAGGCAACCGAAGAGATGCCGACTTATGGTATTCACAGGATTGGCAATATGACGACACTCTTGATTTCCCTGTTGTTTCTGTGTGAATATGCTCTCGATTTCGCTGCTACTTCTGTGTTAGTATTATGCCCATGAAATTACCTAAATTAATAGTGATTATGATAACACTGGCGCTGGCAGTGTTCGCCGTCATGACTTACTCAGGCTTTGATGACCAGATAGCCTCCTACGCTGTTAACAATGAAGAGGCGTTCCGCAAGGCTGCTGGGCAGGGGGACGCCGAAGCACAATATCATCTGGGGGTGATGTATGGTGCCGGCGTTGGCGTTAAAGCAGATTATGATGAAGCCCTGAAATGGTATCGTCAGGCTGCTGAGCAGGGTTATGCCAAGGCACAATACAATCTTGGTATGATGTACTATTTTGGCAAGGGCGTACCAGAGGATAAAGTGGCCGCGTATCAGTGGGTGGTTCTGTCTGCTGAGCGGGGCGAACAGGCAGCCCTGGATGTGATGCCGGAGCTGGCGAAGAAAATTTCCAGCACTCAAATAGCCAGCGCAGAGGCTGCAGCACGAGTCTGGAGTCAGGCGCATCCCGGCCAGATCCATAACGAATAACCGGCCGAACTAATTCAAATAAGAGAAAACCTTTCGAGTTGAACTAGGGGTTCGAAATGCCGGATTCCAGCCCGGCAGGCGGCACGGTCGGTGCCGGATTGATGATGTTCATCAGGATAATGGCCAGGGCAAACATGATGGCAAAGAAAATCCAGTTTCGCTGCGCAAAACGTTTGCCACGTGCCTCTTCAATACGATTCAACAGCCAGTCCGTTGCGCCATAGATGATGATTGCACCGAAGGTGTAGTATATTGCAAAGTCCAATGTCAGGTAACTCCCTGTCTGTTATTTATCTAACTCTAACCTTTTCTTCTCACTGAACCATGCAGGTGGATTGATAATCATTCTGCATGAGAGAGATGTTGAAGCAGGGGGTTATTAGTGAATGAAAGCAGCATGATAATATAAGGGGCACTTTGATTGATGTCAAAGCACCGGGGCATATGAACCAGCCCCGGTTTGTATGATTCCGGCACTCACATCATTCGGGTTACCGGTACTGCTGTCCCACTTGTTCGATTGTGTCATACCCCAGGGCATCTTCTCTTCGGCCAGAGGCCGAATTCACCTTATACCGGACTTCGACTGCATGGGTGAAGTAATAACACCACGTCATGCCGGGCTCGACCCGGCATCCATGGATTCCAGCGTCTGCTGGAATGACGGAAGTGGTCTGATTGGGTGAGGGAATAACACGGCGTCATACCGGATTCTGTCTGAATAGTGAAAGCAACAACATGGCGTCATACCCCAGGCATCCTCTCTTCGGCCATGAGCCGAATTCACCTTATACCGGGCGCGACCCGGCACCCATAGATTCCAGCATCCGCTGGAATGACGAGGATGGTCGAGAGCAACGCATGGAGAAGTTGCCGAGCGCTGGAATGACGAACAGGCCGGTTGCTGTTGATCTCCTTCGCGCTTCAGATCAGCGAAACTTATGATGGTGTAAATAGCTTCCAGACGGACGCCTTACCTTATCTGAAGCAGTAGTGGGTTGTCGCCAAACAATCTCCTGACAGTACTGCCTGTTTTTTTTCGTGTCAGTTACAGTTCAATCGGATCCCGCTATCTATCTAAAGGCTGCCTTATCCAGGGCATTTTTTTTGAATGTATCAACAGCCTTTCCAGGGTGTTGGCCTGTATTTAATCGGGCGAGCGAACTGCTTACGGTTTCCAGAATTTTTGAGGAGAGAATTCTGGTTACTTCAACAGATGTTACGCCTCCATTTTTTTCACCAATATCAGACAGCTCTATTGTTGGCAGGGTTACAGTCTGTTCTGTGCCGCCAAGCGCCTTGATTTGCACTGTGGCTCTACCACCTTCGATGGTTAGCTTCCGAATAATCATTCTAAGACCATCTTCGTGGTCATCGCTGTCGCTATCAGCAGGAGTGTTTGATTGAGCCAGATTACTTTTTAATGCATCCACATTGGATCTGCCCGATCTGTTGATTTCATACAAAACCGAAGGGCCACTAATGACAACTTCATTAATGATGATCGGATTCTGATTCATAGTGGCCGTATCGATCTGTGTGCTTATCATATCGAGCTCAAAAATATTTGAATCAGAGAAACCATTGGGATTGCTGACTTTCAGGCCAATAATTGAAGCCCGACCTGAGTCAAGTTCCAGCTTTACCTCGGCCACACTCACCGCTGTTCCGGTTGCTTCAGAGGCATAAGACTGGATTGCATCTTTAACAAATTCATCCAGATTAAACATGACAAAAATTGTTATACCAATCCCCACAACAGCCAAACCAATCACAGCAATTAATACTTTTCTCACTCTGTTCCTCCGGAAAAATTAAACAGATGCATCAATCTCAGATTCTGTCAGCACTTGTAAAAATGATACGCAACTCTCAGAAAATTATTTTTATTTTCAACCATGACCCTGAATCGGCTGATATAAAACAGGCTGAAGTTCCATTGTTTGTTCATATTTATTACTATCCACAATCCGCTTCAATTTGGCTCTGGAGTTCCTTCTATTTCTAACAGTAAGGGACACTTTTTAAGCACCATGTTGCATACATTTTGCAGGTTGCGCAGCATAACGCAAGCTCAGGAAAAGGCGGATAAATATTATTATGCCTGATCTTGACTTATATCAAGGCTGCGGCCTGAAGTCATATTCAGTGTCCGTGATCTGATTTTAACATTAAAAAAATTTAACGGGAGAAATGTTATGAGCGATTCATTTGATGAAAACTACGCAGATCCAGTATCAGGCTGGCAGGCATTTATTGATGATCCATCAATGCTGCTGTTCCTGGGTATTGCAAGCCCAACGCTGCTTTACACACTTTGGGGCGTCATGGAAATAGTTAGCGTACCGGTGGCAGGATATTGATTGGGATGAGTGTCAGCAGTGAACCATCCGAGCTGGGTCGCGGCGAGCGCAGGGCACGAAATCGTTTCGTAGCGCTGTTTGTTGTTGTCAGCATCCTGGCTCTTCTGGTTCTTGTAAGCGGCATTATGTCAATGGTCTATCCTGATTCTGGCATTCCGTTTTTCTGGATGGCTTTCCCGGTAGGTCCCCAGGGGCCGCCGATGGGGCCGCCGCCGGTTCTGTAACCGGTAACGTGGGATCAAGTTGTAAGATTAAATATTAAGATATAAAAAAAGGGAGGTTTGATTTAATATGAGTTATACAAGTATACAACCCATCCCGCAGCGCCACTGGTGGCGAATGCGTGTTGGGCCTGATGAAAAAGTATGGATTACCGGTGCTTATGCATGGTGTCTGGTGATGTTGGTATGGATGGTTGGCTGGTACTTTGTAGGTAACCAGAACCAGGCCGGTGAGGCATACCGTGTCACTATTGATGGGTTCGTCGACAAGATGGACCAGATGGTTGATCAGCATCA
>JAJRVG010000001.1 GCA_021545595.1 Zetaproteobacteria bacterium
ATCGGTCAGCAGGCATTCATGCTTACAGATGCCTTCAAACGGTACGTGGTAGGCCTCTTTCAGGCGAGCAAGAATGTAGTTGGCATTAAGCACTGCATCTTCAGCAATTTTGTGGATGTGATCCTTTCCGAATGCGGCAATATAGGCTGCCGCCCGCAGCAGGACTCCCACCTGACCGATAGAGCCGAGTACGGGCCCGATAGATGATTCATCGCTATGGATGATCAGGTAGGTATCACCGCTCTTTTTGATGCGTGGTGTCGGCAGATATGGAGCCAGAGATTCATTAACCACGACAGGGCCACCGCCGGGGCCACCACCACCATGTGGGGTGGAGAAGGTTTTATGGACATTGATATGCAGGCAATCAATGCCCATATCACCCGGCCTGGCGATACCGACCAGTGCATTGAGGTTGGCACCATCACCATAGACAAAACCGCCAGCCTGATGAACAAGTCTGCAGATTTCAGCAATATCGGATTCAAACATACCGGTGGTATTGGGATTGGTCAGCATCAGCGCTGCGATGTCTCCATCCAGATTTGCTTTCAGCTCTTCAAGGTCAATGCGACCGTTGGCCAGTGATTTCAACTCTACCGTCTGCATACCGCAGAGGGCTGCTGAGGCCGGGTTGGTACCGTGTGCAGAGTCGGGAACCAGCACCTTGTTACGGTGTGCTTCCCCGCGTGATTCCAGTGCCGCACGAATCATCATCAGCCCGGTCCATTCACCATGCGCGCCGGCTGCAGGTTGCAGGGTTACATGTGGAAGTCCGGTGATCTCACCCAGCCAGTTCTGCAGCTCAAACAGCAGTGCCAGCAAGCCCTGAACACTCTCTTCCGGCTGATCCGGATGAATGTTAGCAAGGCCGGGAAGGCGAACCAGTTGCTCATTAATGCGCGGGTTATATTTCATGGTGCATGAACCGAGCGGGTAGAAGCCGGTCTCAATGCCGTGATTCCATTGCGAAAGGCGTACGAAGTGACGAACAGCCTCCGGCTCTGAAAACCCCGGAATATTGGCCTGCTTTGTGCGGGCAAAGGCATCCAGCTCGTTTGAGAGAGGGGCAGTCACACCCGGAAGGCTGATACTGGTCGATTTCTCATGTGCATGCTCAAAAAGAAGAGGCTCCTCATGCATGAGACCAGATGTGCCGGAGTAGTTTGAGACGGTAATTGTGCACTCTCCAGCAGTTTCAGATAGCGGCCAACATCTTCTGCCTCAGTCATCTCCGTGGTGGCCACCAGCAGATGCCTGGATTCAGCCGAACCGTCCAGCTTATCCAGCGGGATACCTGCAAAAATATGTTCTGCTCCCGCTCTAGCCAGGAAGGTGTCACGATGGCTCCGGTCTTTGAAACTGAGCACGGTTTCGTTGTAGTGGGCGCCATCGGCGGCCTGTATACAGGCGGGCAGGTTGCTGACAAGCATCTGCAGGGCAGCGGCTGAGTGCTCAGCAACCGTTTTCAGTCCGGCATCACCCATCAGCGACATGTAGGTGGCTGTGGCGGTACACATCAATCCCTGATTGGAGCAGATGTTGGATGTTGCCTTCTCACGACGAATATGCTGCTCGCGGGTTGATAGTGTCAACACAAAGCCACGTTTGCCGTTGGCATCAGTAGTCATGCCGCAAACGCGGCCGGGCATCTGACGCAGAAATTTCTGTGTGCAGGTGAAGAGGCCGAGGTGAGGCCCGCCAAATCCCATCGGGATACCCAGCGCCTGACCGGAACCAACTACAATATCGGCACCATATTCACCGGGGGGCCTGATCAGCGAAAAGGCTGTTGCATCTGAGAATGCAACCACCATCAGTGCACCGGTCTCATCACATTTTCTACGAATTTCAGCCAGATCATAAACCGAGCCGTAGAAGTCCGGATACTGGACAATAATACATGCGGTTGCTTCATCAACAGTGGCACAAACCTTCTCCACATCTGTCGAAAAACTGTCGTTGTCTACAATGATGATTTCGCCGCCCAGATGGAAGATGTAGTTGCGCGTTACGGCACGATAGCGTGGGTTTACACTGCCTGCGATCACCACTCTATCCCGGCGTTTAACACGCCGCGCCATCAATGCAGCCTCGGCCACACTGGTTGCAGCGTCATACATGGAAGCATTGGAGACATCCGTGCCGAGCAGGCGGGCGATCATGGTCTGGAATTCAAACAACGTCTGCAACGTACCCTGTGCGATTTCCGGCTGGTAGGGCGTATAGGCAGTCAGGAACTCACCACGGGAGATGACATAATCTACAACCGCAGGAATAAAGTGGTGATAGGTGCCACCACCGAGGAAGCAACGGCTGTTGCCGGCATGGTGGTTCCTCTCTGATGCCCGTGTGAACTTCCGCACAATAGCTGCCTCAGAGAGAGCATCAGGCAGATCCAGACTGCCTGGCTTATGGTGAAAGCTGGCAGGGATGTCGGTAAACAGTTCACGCATGTCAGATACGCCGATGGTATCCAGCATTGCTGAGCGGTCTGCATCAGTGTGCGGCAAAAATCTCATGGTAATGTTATTTCACCACAAAGGCACCAAGGCACGAAAAAAGAAAATATATGCCTTTGTGTCTTTGGGGCTACTCCTTTAAAAATTTGGCGTATGCGGCTGCATCCATCAGGTGTGATGTGTCACCATCGGTCACTTTGACTTTGACTATCCACCCATCGCCGTAAGGATCTTCATTGACTGTCTCAGGCGAGTCTTCCAATGCTTCATTCCCCTCGATGATTTCGCTGGCAACAGGTGCGTAGACATCAGATACGGCCTTGACTGACTCGACAACGGCAAAGGCATCGCCGATAGCCATGACGCGGCCCTCTTCGGGCAGCTCGACAAACACAATGTCACCCAGTGCCTCCTGTGCATGATCAGTGACGCCGAATGTGGCACTGTCACCTTCGATCCGGACCCACTCATGATCTTTGGTGTATTTAAGGTCAACAGGAATAGCCATAATAGTTCTCCTCGCATCGGCATCTTTTCCCCTCAGACTTTGTTGCAAGCGTCCAATTTGATACCCTTATTTTCTTACATTACTGCGTACAAATGGTGTTCTGGTTCGTTCTGCCGGAACGGCTCTGCCACGAATATCGATCGAAAGCGCACCTGCCCCGGCATACTCAGGCTCAACATAGCCGATGGCAACCCCTGCACCCGCAAGCGGGGAGTGCATGCCGGAGGTAACTTCGCCGACCTCTCTGCCATTAGCAATAATTTTATAGTGTTCGCGGGGAATGCCACGACCGGTCAGCTTCAGCCCAACCAGAGCCTGCCTTGCTCCGCTCTCTTTTCTCGCTTCAACAGCACTGCGTCCGATAAAATCATCTTTATCCAGCCTGGTGATCCACATCAGCCCGGCTTCGACGGGGGTGACGCTGTCACTGATCTCATGCCCGTAGAGGGCGTAACCCATCTCGGTGCGCAGCATGTCACGCGCAGCCAGACCGATGGGAACAGCACCCATGTTTTCCAGTGCCTGCCAGATGGCTGTGGCACTGCTGTTAGGCAGGTAGATTTCAAACCCGTCCTCACCTGTGTAACCGGTACGGGAGACAATGGCCTCCGCGCCCTGAAGCGTTGTGACAGCAAAGCGGTAGTAGCCGATCGCATCAAGATCAATCTCTGTGATCTTCTGCAGCAGCGCCTGGGCCTTTTCACCCTGAAGTGCCAGCAGTGCGGTCTCATCCGATTCATCGGCAACAGTAACGTCAAATCCGACTGCCTGCTGTTGCAGATGAGCGACGTCCCTGTGCCGGTTGGCTGCGTTGATACAGAGATAGTAGCTGTTCCCATCGATACGGTAGGTAGTGATGTCATCAATAAAACTGCCCCGGTCATTGAGCAGAGCAGAGTACTGAACCTGTCCATCCACCAGCCTTGAAACATCATTGGTGGTGACATGTTGGAGGAAAACCAGTGCATCCGGCCCTGTCACACGAACCTGCCCCATGTGTGAGATGTCAAAGATACCGGCCTCTCCACTGCGCACGGCCTGATACTCTTTCAGGGCTCCCAGTGGATATTGTACCGGCATCTCAAAACCGGCAAACGGCACCATCTTTCCACCCAGTCTGATATGCTCAGCAAACAGGGGTGTCTTTGCCAGTTTGTTGTCGCTCACCCTTCATCACCAACGGTTTGTTCACCAACATGGCTGTGGAAAGCGGCAATGGTGTTGTGGAGGAGCATGGTGATGGTCATCGGGCCGACACCTCCCGGAACCGGGGTGATCCATGATGCGCGTTTCGAAGCCGCTCTAAAATCAACATCACCGGTCAGTTTTCCATTCTCCAGCCGGTGAATACCAACATCAATAACAATAGCACCCTTCCTGATCCACTCGCCCTGAATGAGTCCCTGTTTGCCGGCTGCAGCCACAACAATATCCGCCCGCTCAATGTGAGATTTCAGGTCTCTGGTAAACCGGTGGGTGACGGTCACGGTCGCACCCGCCAACAGCAGCTCAAGGGCCATCGGGCGCCCGACCATGTTGGATGCGCCGACAATCACGGCCTCCTGGCCATGCAGGTCAATACCGGCCTCCTCCAGCAGTTTCATACAGCCGAACGGAGTACAGGGCCTGAGTGCTGGAATACGAACAGTCAGGCTGCCGATATTATAGGGGTGGAAGCCATCAACATCTTTACCGGGATCAATGGCGATAATAATGGTTTCTGAATCAATATGGTCGGGAACAGGCAGCTGAACAAGAATGCCATCAACGCGCGGGTCACGGTTCAGTTCACCGATCAGGCCCAGAATATGCTGCTGGGTGGTATCGGCAGGCAGCTCGTGGGAGAAAGAGATGATCCCCACCTTTTCACACGCAAGCTTCTTGTTTTTTACATAGACGCGGGATGCAGGGTCATCACCCACCAGAATCACAGCCAGACCCGGAGCCCGGCCATGTCTGCTGTGCATGGCCTCAATCTCTTTCTGCATATACTGGCGCATACGATCTGAAAGCGCTTTGCCATCAAGAATTTTTGCTGTTTCACTGCTCATAAGGGTGCGGATTGTTACAGGATTGATGGGTTGGGTAAATGCTGTTCTTATCATCCGGCTACAAGCTCCTGCCTTTCGCCTTGCATCGCTACGCAAGAGCGCGGTCTTGCGTAGCTTACGAGCTCATGATATTCGCTCGCCCCACTTCCTGTGGGTAATGGGTATCGCTATTCGTGCTTTTATGGTGATGAAGGGCCAATCTTGCCGTTGAAACAGGAGGAGCAGTTATGCGTTTGCATCATGTGGCAGTTGTTGTGAGTGATCTGGAGTGCTCGGCACGGTTTTATGAACAGGTGATAGGTCTGGAGCAGGGTCTTCGCCCTGATCTGGGGTTTCCCGGGCTGTTTTACAGGCTGGGTGAGGAGCAGCAGCTTCATTTGATGCAGATTGATGATCCCTGTAATGGTCATCCCAGGCCGGAGCATGGTGGAAGAGATCATCATTTTTCACTTTCTATCGACAGTTTAGACAGGCTGATCTCCAGGCTGGATGAAGCGGATGTTCCGTATACAAAAAGCAGATCGGGTCGTGCGGCGATCTTCTTCAGAGACCCGGATGGCAATGCAATTGAAATTATTCAATAGATACGCAAAAGGCTTCCTGCCTTTTGCTTTTAATCGCTGCGGCGGCACATGTCCACCTTCGCTTACGGCTTCACGATGTTCAGCCGCCGCACATCCATGTGCGGGCTGGGGGATACACCTGTTCATGTGCTGCCTGATGATTTGCTCCAGCTCGTCATGCCGGGCGTGACCCGGCATCCATGGATTCCCGATCAAGTCGGGAATGACAATCTCTTAGTTATCTTTTCTTCTCTGTGTCTTTGAGCCTGAAGGTGAATTGTGAAACAAGAGAGGCTCCCTTGGGGGATTGTGGTTCACTCTTTTTTTGCCTGTGATCTATTCTTCGTACGCCTCTGTAGTTTAAGCCCCTACGGGTGCATCGCCTCAATAAAGATGCGATCAATATCCCGGTTCCAGTGGCCGTGGTAGGCATCCAGCCATGTTTCTGCCTGTGTCTTTCTGTGTGTGACAGCATGAATCATCGGCTTGAGAAAAATTGATTCATCTTCCCCATGGCTATTAAAACTGCCAATCCGCTCAAGGCCGCCGCGGGCGATATCGAGCATCTGTTCACACAGCCTGTGTACGTCTCTGTTCCTGAAAGGTGCTGAGAAGCCCGTACGGGGAACTTCACTGCGTAGCTGCATCACTTCGGTGTGTGTCCAGTCGGTAATCATCTGCCAGGCCTGCTCCAGGGCAGCCTCATCATAAAGGAGTCCTTTCCACAGGGCCGGCAGTGAGCATACCCAGGGCCAGAGGCCTGCATCTGCGCCGCGCATCTCGAGAAACTGTTTCAGACGTACTTCGGGGAAGAGTGTGCCGACGTGAAGCTCCCAATCATCCATGGTCGGAAATTCGCCCGGCAGTGCCGGGAGCCTGCCCTGAAGAAAGTCACGAAAGCTCTGACCCGAGCAATTGATATATTCTCCATTACGAAGAATAAAGTACATCGGAGCATCAAGTGCCCACTCGCTGTAGCTGTCAAAGCCGAAGCCGTCCTCAAAAACAGATTCGGGGATTCCAGTTCGGGCCGGGTCGGTATTCAGCCAGCAGGCCGCCCGGCTTGAAAGAAAGCCGGAAGGTTTACCATCAACAAATGGGGAGGCAGCGCAGAGTGCGGTGACAAGCGGTTGCAGGCAGCAGGCAACGCGCATCTTTTTAGCCATGTCTGCCTCGGAGGAGAAATCAAGATTGGCCTGTACTGTTGCCGTGCGCAGCATCATGTCCAGGCCACGCTCTCCAACCATCGGCATGTAGGCCTTCATGACCGCATAGCGAGCCTTTGGCATCCACGGGATTTCATCCTGTGACCATTTTGGCTGAAAGCCCAGGCCAAGGAATCCGATGCCCAGCTTTTCTGTTGCATCTTTAAGCAGTGCAAGGTGATTCTGTGTTTCCATGCATGTTTCATGGGTGGTTTTCAGCGGAGCGCCGGAGAGTTCGAGCTGGCCGCCGGGCTCAAGGGTAATGGAGGCCAGGCCTCTCTGGATGGCAATGATGTTACCCTCTTCAAACATGGGGGTGCCGGAATGTTCCAACAGAAGTTCAAGCAGGGCTTTAATGCTTTTGGACCCCGGATATGGGACAGGTTTCAATGAATCTACACAGAAGCCGATCTTTTCGTGCTCAGTACCGATCCGCCATTCACTCTCTGGCTTGCAGCCTTTTGAAAAGAGTATAGCGAGGTCATCTCTGCTGATGGGTGCATTCTCCATGGCCACGACTCTAGGGTGTCGCGTGCAGCATATAAAAGCTTTTTCATTATGAAGAGTTTTAACCACGATCCCCCAGGGGAGCCTCTCTTGTTTCACAATTCACCTTCAGGCAAAGCCCGTCATTCCAGCGGACGCTGGAATCCATGGATGCCGGGTCACGCCCGGCATGACACAATCAAACAGGTGGGATAGTAGTGACTATCCAGTCTTTTTGTTCAAGGGTCATCTCTTTGCGGTTTGAGCCCCGGATTTCAGGAATGTGTTGCAGAATGATACATGGCAGGCGCAGAAACTTGATATAGATCAAGCGTTGCTATGGTTGGGGTTCCTGATCTATAGCAGATTCTTTATCCTTAAAAATTTTCCGGTCTTTAGGGGGCTGTTGCAAAATGACACATAATAGGTGTAGCAGGTTGACCCTGCAGGGTGAGCCGCTCACTATTCATGGCGTATTCCCGGAAAGGTCTGTACAAATCTCTGCTGACTGGACGCGATATTGTTATTTAAATAATGGTGTCACGGTTTAGCAGCAGGTCGAAGAGCAGCGCAGACACAGAGGGGAGAACAAAAAACTTACTGGTTTACTTTTTAACGTAAATCAAATTCTATTAAGAGGATATAATAACATGAAAAAAATGCTTTTTTCTGCTGTTGCTTTCGCTGTTGTTGCTGTTTCTGCTGTTGCAGTTGCTCCAACCACTTCTGAAGCTATTCCAGCATTTGCGCGTCAGACTGGCGCTGCATGTCTGGCTTGCCACTTCCAGAGCTTCCCAACGCTGAACGCGTTCGGTCGTTCATTTAAACAGGGTGCTTTCACCGATATGGGTGAACAGGCGCTGGTTGAAGATGATGATCTCTCTCTGCCAGTCGTTGTAAACTTCAGTCTGGTTCTGCGTCCACAGTTCTCCAGCACAAGAGTTTCTGGTAGTCCAACTCCTGCACTCAACACCACCACTAAAGCTTCTGCAGTTACAGCCGACCAGGTGGTTCTGTTCGGTGCTCGTATTGGTGAGCATTCCGGTGCTTTCATCGAATATGACAGCACTTTTGCCAACTATCAGCAGATCAACTCATGGGACTTTGACGGTTTCAAGGGTGGTGTGTCGATCTTTAACACAGGCTTCGGCGAAACAGCCGGTATGGAAGTCGCCTCGACCTATGGTCAGCACGGCGGCCTGATGGGTGGTAAGGCTGTTTCTGCTGTCAACTCAACTAACGTCCACTCCGGTGGTATCACACTCTTTGCTGCCAACGATCTGGTCACAGCATCTGTTGCATTGGTCACACCTGACGCCGGACCTGGCGGCGGTGGTAACCTTGGTGGCGGTGCTCGTGCCAACTGGAAATTCGCTCCATCTGTCCGTGTTTTTGCTAACCCGGAAGTTGGTGGTTTCGAACTCGGCATTGGTGGCCTGTTCACCTCCGGTGATGTATACGACGATGCTGTCGCTACCCTAGTTAATTCTATGAAGAGATGGGCGATTGATGCGCAGGCACAGGGTGAAGTTGGTGGCATGGAACTTGGCGTGTATGCCGATTACATGAGCGCTAAGAAATCAGATCTTACCAAAGTCAACGTGTTCAACTCATCTACTACTAGTGATCGGACTGGCTACTCTATTCGTGCCAACATCAAGCCATTGCACAACTGGATATTCCAGGCTGGTTATGGTCAGTTGGATGGTGCGGTAGTAAATGCTGCTAAGGTCAAACAGTGGCAGGTTGCGGTCGAGTATGAGTTCTATCAGAACTTCGTAATTGCTCTGATCCATAACAACTCTAAGGTTGATCTTGGTGCAACAACCGCTACAACCACACTGGATATCGAAGCTCTGATGTAATAATCAGCAGATGCTTTGTTGAAAGTATGAGAGAGGGAGGCTTCGGCCTCCCTCTTTTTTTGTCTGCTCTGTAAAGATTGTAACACGAAGCGTATTCACCACAGTCCCTCAGGGGAGCCTCTCTTGTTTCACAATTCACCTTCAGACACAGAGGCACGAAGAAGAGAAGGGTTTTTATGAGTTTGTTTTTGACCTTATACCCCAGGGCATCCTCTCTTCGGCCAGAGGCCGAATTCACCTTATACCGGGCACCGACCCGGTATCCATGGATTCCAGCGTCCGCTGGAATGACGGGAGTAGTTTGAAAAGGGGGAGCTTCATAAATTCAAAACAGTGTTTCGTACAGGTCAAGCCACTCTAAATTTTCAGCTTCAATTAATTCTATTTTCCAGGCTCTTTTCCATGATTTTATCACCTTCTCTCTGGCAATGGCCGATTCCATTGTTTCGTGCTGTTCACACCAGACAAGACGAGTCACGCCATACTTTTTGGTAAACCCTTCCACCAAATGATTTCTGTGCTCCCACACCCTCTTGGGCAGGTTTGATGTTACACCTGCATAGAGGGTTCCATTCCGACGGCTTGATAGAAGATAGACATATGGTTGCTATCATGGGTATGAATTTTAGGTTGATATCTGTTATTTTCCAATCGTGGATTCCAGCGTCCGCTGGAATGACGGAAGTGGTCTGAATGGTGAGGTAATCACACTGTGTCATGCTGGGCTTTGCCTGAATAATAAAACGTCATGCCCCAGGGCATCCTCTCTTCGGCCAGAGGCAACAACACCTCGTCATACCGGGCACCGACCCGGTATCCATGGATTCCAGCTTCCGCTGGAATGACAAATTCACCTCATATCCCAAGGTATCCCCTCTTTGGCCTGAGGTTGAATTCACCCTCCCCAGGGCATCCTCTCTTCGGCTCGAACCGAATTCGCCTTTCCCAGGGCATCCCCTCTTCGGCCATGAGCCGAATTCACCTTATACCGGGCACCGACCCGGTATCCATGGATTCCAGCTTCCGCTGGAATGACGGAAGTGGCCTGCATAGATGTAGCAATAACACCGTGCCATGTCGGGCTTCGACTAAATAGTAAAACGTCATGCCGGGCACCGACCCGGTATCCATAGATTCCAGCTTCCGCTGGAATGACGGAAGTAGTTTGAAAAGGGGGAGCTTCATAAATTCAAAACAGTGTTTCGTACAGGTCAAGCCACTCTAAATTTTCAGCTTCAATTAATTCTATTTTCCAGGCTCTTTTCCATGATTTAATTGCCTTCTCTCTGGCTATGGCCGATTCCATTGTTTCATGCTGTTCATACCAGACAAGGCGATCTACACCATACTTTTTAGTAAACCCTTCCACTAAATGCTTTCTGTGTTCCCAGACTCTTTTAGGCAGGTTTGATGTTACACCTGCATAGAGGGTTCCATTCCGACGGCTTGATAGAAGATAGACGCATGGTTGTTTCATAATATAAAGATTTACATTGCTATGATTGGCTGTCCAGTTCTGGATTC
This sequence comes from Zetaproteobacteria bacterium, assembly GCA_021545595.1. Lineage (GTDB taxonomy): Bacteria > Pseudomonadota > Zetaproteobacteria > Mariprofundales > Mariprofundaceae > WSZY01. The sequence goes on from JAJRVG010000001.1 coordinate 10,665, forward strand.
CAGCTTCCGCTGGAATGACGGGCTTCGACTAAATAGTGAAACGTCATGCCGGGCACCGACCCGGTATCCATGGATTCCAGCGTACGCTGGAATGACGGAAGTGGTCTGAGGGGACTCCAGTGTCCGCTGGAATGACGGGCTGCCTTTTGTGCTCGAACCGAATTTGCCTTCCCCAGGGCATCCTCTCTTCGGCCATGGGCCGAATTCACCTTATACCCCGGAGTGTCCTTTTTCAGCTAACATCCTGATTAGCCTTATATTTTTTATGGTTTAATTTTCCTAAGTTTCAGGAGCATGTTGCAAAATGACACACAATAAGTGTGGTTACTTGATCTATATCAAGAATCATACACTGTTCACGCCGTAATCCCAAAAATATCTGTACAAATCTCTGCTGACTGGACGCGATGTTGTTATTAAACAATGGTGGCATCACGGTTTAGCAGCAGGTCGAAGAGCAGCGCAGAGACGGAGGGGAGGACAAAAAACTTACTGGTTTACTTTTAACGTAAATCAAATTTTATTAAGAGGATATAATAACATGAAAAAAATGCTTTTTTCTGCTGTTGCTTTCGCTGTTGTTGCTGTTTCTGCTGTTGCAGTCGCACCAACCACTTCTGAAGCTATTCCAGCATTTGCACGCCAGACTGGCGCTGCATGTCTGGCTTGCCACTTCCAGAGCTTCCCAACGCTGAACGCGTTCGGTCGTTCATTTAAACAGGGCGGCTTCACCGATATGGGTGAACAGGCGCTGATTGAAGATGATGATCTCTCTCTACCGGTCGTTGTAAACTTCAGTCTGGTTCTGCGTCCACAGTTTGAGAGCGTAAAAGTTTCTGGCGATACAGTAACTCCTGGTAACAACAAAACCACCAAGTCTTCTGTAATTACAGGCGACCAGGTAATCCTGTTCGGTGCTCGTCTTGGTGAGCATTCCGGTGCTTTCATCGAATATGACAGCACTTTTGCCAACTATCAGCAGATCAACTCATGGGACTTTGACGGTTTCAAGGGTGGTGTGTCGATCTTTAACACAGGCTTCGGCGAAACAGCCGGTATGGA
>JAJRVG010000077.1 GCA_021545595.1 Zetaproteobacteria bacterium
GAAAGGTTTCCAACATAAATATTCATACTAAATTATCCTCAACAATATAAAAATTCAAATCCATCGGATTCGGACTTCGCCCAGGGTGGCGATCATAAACCCGTGGAAAAAATCAATGGATAAAATCATCGGGGGAGAACATGCACAACTGACAAAATCAACGCCACTCTAGGTAAAAAGTGTGACACGGCAAGGGAAACTGCTGCTTTGGTTGAAACTGCCAGCGGAGGGAGGCATTCACTATCTGTGCCCAAAGCTGAAACCCCGATCAGAAAGATATTGGCTGTTCAGCCAGATAATAGTTTCTAACACCGGGTTTCGAGGACTGTTTTTGTGAAGCTTACATTGCGTCTTTCTTCAAGCTTTCGCATAATCGCATTTTTACACAAGGCAGGAACAGTTAAGGGAGGTCTTATGTCCAAGCGGGTATGTATTATCGGTGGAAGCGGATTTGTTGGCCGTGCCATGGTGCGCCAGGCTGCACGCGCCGGGCACACGGTTGTTGTGGCATGCCGACACCCTGAACGAGCCCGGGATATGCTTGTCGAGGGTGTTAGTCTGCTAAAAGCCGATGTAACAACCGGGCGAGGTCTGGACGAGGCCATTGCAGGCAGTGATTGCGTTATTAATCTCGTTGGTATTCTGTTTGAACAGGGGCGCTACTCCTTTGATGCAGCCCATGTGAAAGGCACAGAGAACATTCTTGCGGCGACCAAGAGGAGTTCTGCTACCCGGTATCTGCATATGAGTGCATTGGGGGCAGGGAAAATTCCGGAGAGCCGGTATGCCCGCAGTAAAGGCGAGGCAGAGGCCCGTGTCCGCCAGTCAAGACTCTCCTGGACCATTTTCAGACCTTCGATAATTTTTGGTGAGGGGGACTCCTTCTTTAATAAATTCAGAGCGATGAGCCATTTTTCTCCCCTGCTTCCGGTTATTGCCGGTGAAACCCGTTTTCAGCCGGTGTGGGTCGAGGATGTCGCCCGCGTCTTTGTAGCATCGATTGAAAATCGGCATATCTTTGGAAAGACTTATGAGTTGGCGGGGCCAAAAAGCTACAGTTTTATGGAGCTGATGCAGCTACTGATGCGTTATCTGGGGCGCAATCGCCTGCTCCTGCCGGTACCCGGCTTTGCCGCAAAGATCATGGCTGCTTTCATGCAGCTGCTGCCAACACCGCCTCTAACCTCGGACCAGCTAAAGCTGTTGCAACACGACAGCGTGGTCGATGGAGAGCCGTTTCCTGCAGAGTTTGGTAGTCCTGCTGCTCTGGAAGATATACTCCCAACCTATATCTGTAACGGTCAGGCAGGGCGTCTGCAAAGTCATCTGGATGATTCCCGAACCCGTTACCGGCAGCTTCGCTGATCATAAACAGGAGTCTCTATTGTCAGGGATGATATGGATTGCGGCCATCGCGGCCTATCTGATAGGGAGTATCCCATTTGGTTTGCTGTTTGCACGATGGCTGACCGGTAGAGATCCACGCAGTCATGGAAGTGGAAATATCGGCGCCACCAATGCGATGCGTACAGGGGGCAAGAGGGTTGGCGCACTTACGTTATTGGCAGATATTCTAAAGGGAACCATTCCGGTTGCTGTCGCCATCATGTTTGATTCAGAGCAACTGCTTGTTGCCATTGTGGCTCTGGCAGCCTTTATCGGGCACATTTTTCCTCTCTATCTCAGGTTTAAAGGTGGAAAAGGTGTTGCCACCATGTTTGGTGTGGTGATCCCGTGGATGCCATGGGTAGCTGCCGGGTCGTTTGCTGTCTGGTTAATTGTGTTCCGCCTGACCCGTTATGTCTCACTGGCCTCGATCATTGCAGGGATTGCACTGCCACTGTTTGCCTGGCCACTGGGTGCTTCAGTCGAAGCTGTTGTGGCTTGTCTTCTGTTAGGCGGCCTGATGATTGCACGACACTACAGCAATATTGGCCGTCTTTGGGCAGGGATTGAGCCCAAAACCGGCAGTTCCTGATACAGGCATTGTTGCGAGCTGGCTCAGGATATGCCAAGGTTCAATAAATTCGATAGTTAGGATCGGGGGCTCATATGAAACTTCAACACTATCTTGCAATTGCATGCTTCATGTTCGTATGCGCACTGCCTCTTCAGGTAACAGCTGATTCGCTGGCAGTACCACAAGAAGTAAGTGAAGCGGATATCAAACCTGATCTGCCACAGCCCTACATCGTAAAAAAGGGCGACACCCTATGGGATATTGCCAACTACTTTTTTAAAAATCCCCATAAATGGCTGAAGATATGGGAGAGAAACCTCTATATCACCAATCCCGATCTGATTTATCCGGGCAATGAGATCTGGTTCAGTGTGAAGCAGAAGAAAAGTGGAGGCCTGACCAAAATCCATCCTCAACCTCAAGTGATCAACAAACCGGTTGAAAAGCTTGAGAAATCCATAGATACCAGCAGGTTTCTGGATGCCCTGGCCAGACAGGGCTTTCTCCAGCCGGATGCCTATGAGGGCGTGGGCTATATTATTGATTCCAAAGATGAGCGGCTCAACTTCGGAGCCGGTGACCGGCTCTACCTGAAGATGAATCAGAGTGCTCAGGCCGGAGACCGGTTTGATGTGTTCCGGACAACGGGCGACTCCCTCACGGATCCTGATAGCGGCAAGGTTCTCGGTATGATAGTGACTCACCTTGGGCAGGTTGAAATTCAATCTGAAACCGATGGTATTTATCGTGGCGTGGTGTTGAAGACATTTGAGGAGCTGTCACGTGGAGACCGGCTGAAACCCGCCAGGCATATCGATACCCGGATTACACCGAGCTTTCCACCCGGAAATATTTCCGGCAAGGTTCTCGGGATTCGGGGTGGTGCTGCAGAGGCCGGGTCAAATCAGGTAATCGTTATCAATCTGGGTGCCAGTGATGGACTTGAGTCAGGGGCTGCACTCTCCATTCATCGAAGCGGGCGCGTGGTTAAAGACAGGGTTACGGGTAAAGACGCACTCCTGCCTGAGGAAAAAATTGGTAAATTACTGGTTCTGGCACCCCAGAGTAATCTCTCTCTCGCCCTGGTGGTTGAATCAACTGCGGCAATTCATCGTGGGGATACGGTACGCAACAAGGTTAAGCGCTAGCTCTGTTTCACTCTCCAGGTGCCATGTTCTGATTCTGCCGTAGCCTATCTGCGCCTGGTGTTGGCGCGAGGTGTCGGGCCATGTATCGGACGCCAGCTTATCTCAGCTTTTGGTTCGATTAATACGCTCTGGCAGACTCCCCCTGCAGAGTTGGAGCAGCGTGGCGGACTCACTGCCAGGCTGGCTAAATCACTTCAAAATATTGACCAGGAAACTGTAGAGGCGGTCGTCCAGACTTGCCGGAATTCTAATATCAAGCTTGTTTGCCTGGAGGATGAGGCCTATCCCCAGCGGTTGCTGGCATGTGATGATGCGCCGCTTATCCTATTTCTGCAGGGCGATGCATCTGTACTGAACAATCCATATATGCTCTCTATCGTGGGCGCACGCAA
>JAJRVG010000009.1 GCA_021545595.1 Zetaproteobacteria bacterium
CACACACTCCCAGACAGCCGGCACGGTTGGCACGCACTGCATTCTCCCCGCTCTCCAGACCATCTTCAGCAATACGCTGTTTTAAATACTGAAAAAGGGATCGATCCCCTTCCGGTTCGCACTTTTTACCACAGCACAACATGGCATGATAATGGTAACGCTCTATTGCAGGTTTGTTCATTTTTTATTCCTCCATTCCACACGCTCAGAGACAATATCACCGATAATAATAATTGAAGGTGATTTTACTTCCATCTGTCCGTTTGCAGCTTCAGCCAGTCTCCCCTCACTGTATGCTTCATCTGCCAGAGTTGCCGAAAAAATAGCAGCGACCGGTGTTGAAGAATCAAGACCTGCCCCCAGCAGTTTTTTAGCAATCTCTGGAAGGTTTTTCGCCCCCATATAAAAAACCAGCACGGGGAAGGCCTTAACCAATGCCTTCCAGTCCATACGGCTGTTTTCAGTCGCTTCATGCCCCGTTAGAAAAGCCAGCGAGCCATTCACCCATCGGTCTGTTACCGGGATGCCTGCCATGGCAGGCGCAGCCACACCGGAAGTGATGCCGGGAATCACACGAAACATCACAGCCGCCTCAGAGAGCGTGCGCATCTCTTCACCTCCCCGTCCAAAAACAAATGGATCACCGCCCTTCAAACGAACCACGCGTTTCCCGCACTGTGCCAACCGGATCAATATTTCACAGATATCACTCTGATTAGCCGATGCCCTGCCACCACGCTTGCCCGCCAGAATTTTCTCAGCCTTCGGATCCGCCATAGCCATCACCGAACCGGAGACCAGTGCATCAAAGACAATCACATCACAATCAGCAATCAGTGTTGCAGCTGCAATCGTCAGCAGGCTTGCATCACCCGGCCCTGCACCAACCAGAGCAACCTCACCACGCATCAAAGGTGCATCCAGTTTCATGCCGCCTCCCGGAAACAATCTGCAATAAAAGCAGGGAAGTCTGCATGTGCAGAGAGCCTTTTCCCAACTTCTGCGTCAACCTCTGATTCAGCAACCGTGCGCCGCAGTTTCTCCATGGTTCGACCCTCAAATAGCGCCATCGGCTGTACCACCATATTTTTCACCCCTTCACTTTTCCACACTGCCAGCAGTTCCCCAACATCTGGAGATGAATACATTGCTGCCAAAGAGATACGTGGAAACCGGTTTTTTAATTCATGCAGTGCAGCCATCACGGTTTCAAAACCACGAAAATGATAGACGGCAAAGATGGCGTTGACCTCACCGGAAAAATCAGCTGTGGCCAGATCTGCAGCCATGCCGGCAATAGAGGTGGCCCGATCTGACAATGAAGGCAGTATGGTGCAATCTGATGCTGCCGCCAAACGGGCAATATCATTCCGGGCATGCCAGCCTTCCCCCAGAAGCAGCGGCAGAACACGGGCTCCTGCGGGTAGCGCTACAGTGTCCAGATAACGCAGTTCGATAGCCTCTCCCAGCTGCTTCGCAGCCTTGTCGGCCAGGGCCTGAGCCTCTGCAGCATGCCGCGAATCACTTGAGCCGTGTGCCAATAGAATGTTCATCAAAACTCAATCCCCTGCGTGGCCTTGATACCCTGATCAAACGCATGTTTAACCTTGCCCATCTCCGTGACGGTATGAGCTACTTCGATCACCTCAGATGCTGCATTACGCCCCGTCAAAATCACATGCATCCACGCTGGTTTTTCCTCGGTTAGAAACTTTGCAATCTCTTCACCACTGATCCAGCCGTAGCCGGTACAGTAGTTAATCTCATCCCAGATAAGCAGATCAAACGCTTCAGAACGTACCTTCTCTTTGCACAGTTCCCATATCTCACGGCTGGTTCTGATATCCTGAGACCGGTTTTTGGTGTCCCATGTAAAACCATCGCCCGGTGCATGCCACTCGATATTATCAAACTTTTCAGCCGCCTTCTGCTCGCCTGTCTTCCATTTCCCCTTGATAAACTGAATCACACATACCTTCATACCCCATCCGGCTGCACGGAATGCCATGCCAAAGGCACTGGAGGATTTTCCTTTACCCTCTCCCGTGTTCACAACAATCAGTCCTTTTCGTTTGTCCCGGGGTTTCATTGCTCTCCCATATCTTGATGGTCTCTGTAATCAGGTAGCTGCACTTCACAGCCGTCAAGAGATATAGTGGTTAATTTCACCCTGAAAAGCGACTCCAGTTTATCGGCAACCATCATGGCCCTGACATCACCACACTCAACACCGCCCCTGCCATCAATCAATATAACCTTGTCAGCCACCGATGCAGCCTGCTGAATATCATGCAGCACCGTGACAATCACTCGGCCTTTCCGGGCTTCTCTACGAAACATATTCAGGCATATGACCTGATGCTGCAGATCAAGATGTGACGTCGGCTCATCAAACAGCCATAACGAGCAGTCACGCAGCATCACCGAAGCAATCTCAACACGCTGTCTCTCTCCGCTGGAGAGTTCCGCCAGATTCCTCGACAGCAGAGCACCAATATCCATCTCTTTTACAGCATCATGCATCAAACCACTATTACCGCTTCCCATAGCTGCAAGCTTCAGCCGTTGCTCTACCGTCAGTCCGAACTCTGTTGGTGGAAGCTCACCCTGCCATGCAATAAGTTTTGCCAGTTCAGCTCTGGAGTAACTGCCTGCTGCCCGCCCCTGTATGACACACTCACCTGAGGCTGGTGCAAGAACAGCTGTGAGCGCCATGAGAAGGCTTGATTTGCCTGCTCCATTCGGGCCAATAACAGCAACGACGGTACC
>JAJRVG010000078.1 GCA_021545595.1 Zetaproteobacteria bacterium
GCGATCTTGCCCAGCGTAAAGGCCTCGGCCAGGGAGGTAACCACATCCTGATAGAGGGGTTCACCGGTTGCGCCTATCTCTTTGGTGCGATCCAGCACTGCAATGGATTTCACGGTTTTTGGCAGTGCTTCAACCAGATGGTGCGTGCTGAACGGGCGGAACAGACGTACAGTGATCACGCCCAGTTTGGCTCCTGACCCATTGAGTACATTGATCGTCTCTTCAATGGTCTGTGCAGCAGAACCCATCACCACAATCACCTGCTCGGCATCTTTGGCACCGTGGTAATCAAACAGCCTGTACTGGCGGCCTGTCAGTTCAGCCAGCTCATCCATGGTCTGCTGAATAATACCGGGGATCTTATCATAAAACGGATTGGCACTTTCACGGCCCTGGAAGTAGACATCCGGGTTCTGTGCCGTGCCACGGATAAATGGATTGTCCGGGTTCAGGGCGCGTTCACGGTGTGCATAAACCAGCTGATCATCAATCATGGCACGAATCTGCTCATCCGGGATCAGTGAAATTTTATTCACCTCATGTGAGGTGCGGAAGCCATCAAAGAAGTTGATGAATGGGACACGTGATTTCAGCGTGGCCGCATGGCAGATGAGTGCCGAATCATGCGCTTCCTGCACTGAGCAGGAGGCCAGCATGGCAAAGCCGGTAGTTCGTGCCGCCATAACATCCTGATGGTCACCAAAGATAGAGAGCGCCTGTGCCGCCAGTGAACGTGCCGCTACGTGGAATACGGTGGAGGTCAATTCACCGGCAATCTTATACATGTTTGGCAGCATCAGCATCAGACCCTGCGAGGCTGTGAATGTGGTGGTCAGTGCACCGGTCTGCAACGCACCATGTGCTGTACCGGCGGCACCTCCCTCACTCTGCATCTCAATCACATCAGGAACCTGATTCCAGATATTCTGCAGGCCAGCTGCGGACCATTCGTCACACAACTCGGCCATATCGGAGGATGGTGTGATCGGATAGATCGAACAGATTTCGCTGACGCGGTAGGCAATATGTGCCACAGCAAAACTGCCATCGACAGTGACCTGCTTCAGCTGTTTTGCCTGAGATCTGTTCCGGGGCTGTTTTTTTTCACTCATCGCTTATCCCAGCCCGGCCGCAGCACTGTTCTCTTGCACCATCTCAATGGCGTAGCATGGGCACTGCTCGTAGCAGGCGGCACAGCCTGTGCATTTGTCGTAGTCGTAGAGGTAGCGTTTACCTTTGCCCAGTTTGATGATGGCATCTTCCGGACATGAGCCGTAGCAGCCATCACACTCAAAGCAGTTACCACATGAAAGGCAGCGTTTGGCTTCAAATACAGCCTCTTTTTCGGAAAGGCCCTGCAAAATTTCATCAAAGCTGCCGGCACGCTTTTCGGGGGGTAGTTCACCCTGTTCAACCTGCGGCGCCTCAGTGCGATACCAGAGGCGAAGTTTTTCATGATCGACAATCGGATGTTTATCAGCAGGAACGTAGGGTTCACTGCGTAGCCAGCCATCAATGTAGCGGGCAGCCTTCTTGCCGTGGCCGGTCGCAATGGTGACAGAACGTTCGGCTGGTACCATATCACCACCGGCGAAGATGCCTTCAGCCCCTGTCATCATATGGTCATTTACGGTTACAGTGCCATCACGATTGATCTCAATGCCCTCTATACTTTTCAGGAAGCCGGTATCGGTATCCTGACCTACGGCCATGATCAGTGAATCGGCTTCCAGTGTCTCAATTTTTCCGGTTGGCTGAGGTCGCCCGTTCTCATCAATCTCCATCACTTCAACTTTGAAGGTGGTGGCATCGATCTCCTTAATGGTACGAAGCCAGTTGATCTTCACACCCTCTTCAATGGCTTCATCGGCCTCGAATTCATGCGCTGCCATATTTTCACGGTCACGACGGTAGATAATTACCGCCTCTTCCGCACCGAGCCGTTTTGCGGTGCGTGCTGCATCCATGGCCGTGTTACCGCCGCCATAAATGGCCACTTTGCGGCCCAGTTTTACATCTTCACCGTTCTCAACACTGCGTAGGAAACTGACTGCATCGAGCATCTTGCCCGCGTCCCGGCTCGGAATATCGATCTTTTTGCCCAGATGCGCACCAATGGCGATAAAAACTGCATCAAAGCCGCCCTCAGCCTTCTCTTTCAGCACATCTTTCACGCGATGGTTCAGGATGATCTTCACCCCCATATCCTCAACATGCCTGATCTCCTGTTGCAGCTCTTTACGTGGCATACGGTAGGCGGGAATGCCGAAGTGGATCATGCCACCGGCAACAGGGCCGGCTTCACGAATCTCCACCTCATGCCCCTTACGGGTCAGATGATAGGCCGCAGAAAGACCACTCGGGCCACCGCCGATGACCAGCACTTTTTTACCACCCGCAGGGGCTCTGAATTCAGGTGTCCACCCCTTCTCCATGGCCAGATCACCGAGAAAGCGTTCCACGGCGTGGATACTCACCTCTTCATCGGTATAGGCGCGGTTACAGGCAGTTTCACACGGGTGATAGCAGACACGGCCATGAATGGCCGGGAATGGATTGTCCTCGATCAGCTTTTGCCAGGCTGCTTCATGGTTTCCCTCCTGGGCCAGTGCAAGCCATGCCTGAATATCTTCGCCAGCAGGGCATGCATGGTTGCATGGCGGCAGGAAATCCATGTAGACAGGCTTGCGTGAACGGTGTGCGCCCGTACCGGCATCATGCTTGGTCAGGTCCAGATTAGCTGTCATGTCTTTCTTATTCATCGTGTTGTTCTCGCTTTAAAATCACGTTGATCTCTTTGAGTGCTCCTGAAAAGGAGGCTGCTGTTCGTGTTGCA